>NZ_JAUMSQ010000192.1:0-17672 GCF_030519285.1 Mycolicibacterium arseniciresistens | reverse complement strand
CCCGGGGGCGGCGGCGGCGGTGGCGGAGGAGGCGGCGGAGGCGGCGGCGGCAGCGCGTCGTTGAGGTAGGACAGCGGGTCGGCGCAGGTGCTCACGTCGACGTGGCGACCGCCGATCGAACCGCACAGGGTGGCGTCGGCGACGGGCGTGAGCGGCGTGACCAGACCGCCGACGAACAGCAGCGCGGTCACGGCAACGACGTAGCGCCTCGAGGTGTGCACGTCAGTATCGTGCGGCATGGCGGGCTCCGCCACATCCGTTCGGCCGAACCGGGATCAAGTGTGCCGGGCATCCCTGCACAAGAGAGCCGCATGCCCGCCGCAAACCACCACATCGCCGCCTTCAATGAAATTTGCGAAACATGGCAGTCTTCGCCCTTTCAATCAAAGAATCGTTTGCTCGGCGATTGGAACCTAGGAGACGAACTCGCATCGAGGGTTTTATCGACTCGGCGGCCGTACACCTGAGTGCGATAATCAGCAAACCTGAGAGCAAGCTGAATGATCACATCCAGCCCCGAATCGATCTTGACGTCGTCGCGTTCTGGCGAATGCATGCGGATCCGAGATAGCCGACTAACGCGCTGATGAGATGGGCTTTCGGCGCGTCGACGCACACATCGAAGAGTCCGGAATGCCACGAACGCGCAGCCCTGAAATTGACGCGCACACGCTCAATCAATGAGCAACGGCAACATGCTTGCGCAGTGAACGATTACGCCGGGACGGCATGGCGGGGTGAACGTTCCCATCGAAAAGGCTTCGCAAACGCGATCGAGCACGTTTCCTGAAATGCCTTCCGATCATGAATTCGGCGACCCTATAGTTTGCTGAACCCATGGTGGGGGGCCTCGAGTCGAGGATCAGGGAGTAGGGGAAACCGGGATGGCTGCTGCCCAAAATCGCCAGGCACGTCGGCGTCAGCGTCGTGATGACAAGTCAGCGCGCAGCTGCCAGCAGAATCCGTTGCCCGCAAGCACCGCACTCGAGCGAATTCCCGCCTCCGCTCCGATGCCCGGCTACGCGCGATTCATCGGTCGCGTAGGTGCCCTGGCGGTGGCGCTGGGCGTGGGTGCTGCGGTGGCGACCGGTTACGGCGTGCCCGTGGCCCATGCTGAGGACACCACGCAGTCGTCGAACGACAACAAGGGCGACGGGGAGTCCGGCCAGGACAACGACGACAACGAGAACGACGACCAGGGCGACGACGACGACGACGGCGATTCGCTGGACGCAGGCGGCGGCGATGAAACTGTCGGCGACGATGAGGAAGGCGACGACTCTCAAGCCGAGCTGTCCGACGGCGACCTCGAGACAAATGCCGGAATAGGCAACGACGAGCAGCAAGGGCAGAACGGTGGCAACCACCTGCTCCAGGGCGATCCCATCGGCGAAACTCCTCCGCCGGCTGAGCCACCCGTGGACCTCACGCCGCCAGTGGACGCCACACCACCTGCGCCGCTGGCTGATCCGCCGCCGGCCGCCCCGGCGCCGGAGGTGCCGAAGCCGCCTGCCGAACCGATTCAGCCCGCGGTGGGTGATGGCAACCCTGCTGCGGAACAGAAAGAACTTGAATCCGGCGGAGGCGCACCTCTCGACGCCGACACCGGCCCGAGTGGAGTCGAGCAACTACTCGACGGCGCCACCCCGGTCGAGTTCACGGTCGAGGAGCTCGACGGTGGCGCCAACAGGCTGACCACCTTCAACGTCGAGGATTCGCAGTCGTTCTCGGCCCTGATCGCGCCCGAGCCGAACATCATCGAACCCGAGCACCCGGACCTCTGGGCCGGCATTGCCACCATCCCCGGCGTGGCCGCGCGGTTGGCGTACACCGTGGCGGCAGCGTTCCTGTCGCCGTTCGTGGTGGGCGGACCCACTGCGCCCGTACAGCCTCCGGTGCTGTGGGCGGTGCTCGCATGGGTCCGTCGGGAGTTCCAGCGCACGCTCTTCAACGAAACGCCCACCGCCATGAACGACCCGGCCGTCACCACCAGCGAAGACGTAGCCGTGACGATCTCCCCGTTGGCCAACGATTTCGACACCGACGAGGACCCGCTGACCGTCACCGATTACACCCAACCGGAGCATGGCACCGTGACCTACAACGCGGTCACCAAGCAGTTCACCTACACGCCCGACGAGAACTTCCACGGCACCGACACTTTCGAGTACGCGGTCTCCGACCACGCCGGCGCGCCCCATTGGCACGGCATCCTGGGCGGACTGTACAACGTCGGCCACCAGGACACAGCCACCGTCACCGTGACGGTCGCGGCGGTTGATGACGCCGCCACTATGGGACCCGACGCCGCCCCCGTTGACGAAGACACCACCAAGGTCCTCGACCCCGTCGTCCTGCTGCAGAACGACACCGACCCCGACGGACCACTGACGTTCACCGGCGTCGGCAACGCCTCCGACGGCGCCACCGTCACCTACGACAACGGAGCCATCAACTACAAGCCGGCACCGAACTTCAACGGCACCGCCACCTTCGACTACTACGCCACCGACCCCGATGGCAACATCAACACCGGCACCGTCACCATGACCGTCAATCAGGTCGACGACGGAGCGACCATGGGACCCGACGCCGCCCCCGTCGACGAAGACAGCACCAAGGTCCTCGACCCGACCGTCCTGCTGCAAAACGACACCGACCCCGACGGGCCGTTGACCTTCACCGGAGTCGGCAACGCCTCGGACGGCGCCACCGTCACGTACGAGAATGGAGCCATCAACTACACCCCCGCAGATGGATTCACAGGCGATGCCACGTTCGAGTACTACGCCACCGACCCCGACGGCAACATCAACACCGGCATCGTGACCATGACCGTCGTACCGACCGATGCTGCACCGACGGTCTTTACGGAAGAAGCAGTAGTGGCGGTGGGCGACGGTCCTTTCGGCGTTGCGCTCAGTCCCGACGGGCAGCGTGCTTACGTCGCTGACCGTTTCGGCGGAACCGTCTCGGTCGTCGACATTGACCCTGACAGCCCCACCTACAACCAGGTGATCGCCACCATCACCGTCCCCGGCGAGAAACTGGCGGTCGCTGTCAACGACACTCACGCTTTCGTCACCAATACCGGCGGTTCCACGATCACGGTGATCGACGCCGATCCAAATAGTCAGACGTACAACCAAGTGATCGGCTCGCCGATTACTGTCGGCGCTCGTCCGTCAGAGATGGCTTTTAGCGCTGACGGCACGCGGCTGTACGTGACCAATCAGAGCAGCGACAATGTGTCCGTAGTCGATGTCGACCCGAATAGCGCCTCTTTCGGTCAGGTCATCGCGACGATCCCCGTGGGAGACGCACCTCGATACGTAGCGGTGACACCCGACGGGACGCGCGCGTACGTCACAAACGCATTCTCCAACAACGTTGTCGTCATCGACGTTGACCCGAGCAGCCCCACATACCACCAGGCGATCGGCAACCCGATTGCAGTCAACGGTCCATCCTACGGAGTAGCGATCAACCCAGATGGGACCCGCGCCTACGTCACGAATTACCAGGCCGGCACCGTTACCGTGATCGATACAAACCCGGACAGCCCCACATACAACCAAATAGTCGGAGACCCAATTCAAGTGGGTGCTCAACCACTCGGCATTGCGGTCAGCCCGGACGGAACTCGCGCTTACACCGCAAACCAGGCCGCATCCTCCATCTCGGTGATAGATATAGACCCGACGAGCCCTACCTTCAACCAGGTCATCGCCACCGTTCCGGGCCTCCCAGTCGCGACGGGGCTGGTGGTTAACGCCGATGGCAGCCGTATCTATGTAGCCAATCAAGGCAACGACTCACTATCTGTCATCAGCGCAACGAATCCCACGACCGCCTGATCTCGACGCTAAGGCGGGGATTCGCAACGCGATCCCCGCCTTTGGTCATGTCAGATCGCCCGCGCGTCCAGCGCCGCAGCGATCGCCCCGCGACGCGGCGGCACCTGTTCGACCCGCACGGCGTCACCGATTCGCACCACGCCGGGCTGCACGACATCGGCGTACGCCCCGACCGACGGCGAGTCACCACGCACCGGCACGTCGCGCTGCCTGTCGCGGGTGATCGTGCGCAGGATCTTCTGGTCGCGGGCGAGGCCGGGCTGGGCGCGGGTGGTGACGATGCACCGCGGCGTCGGCATCACCACATGCAGCAGCACCTCGGCGCCGATGTGCAGGTCGCAGCCGAGCCAGCCGTCCTCGGCGTCTGTGTCCGCGTCGACGAGCAGGTTGGGCCGGAACCGGCGGGCGTCCCAGTCGCCGTCGGGATGCCGGTCGGCCAGCCAGCGCAGGGTGCCCGTAGCCGCGAGATGCACGGGCGCCAGGTCGACCAGCACGCCTGGTTCCTCGGTGGCCAGGCGCACCTCGAACCCGAGCAGCTCGGACACCCGTCGGGTGACCTCGGCGTCGTCGTCCCGTATCACCGCGCCGTCACCGAACTCGACTTCGATCGGCGGCACCGGATCCCCGGCCGTCGGCCCGTGCAGGTACCGGGCATGGCAGTTCAGCAGCGCGCCATGCTGTTTCGCACTGATGCGATCACCGGACTCGACGGCGAAGAACGCCCGCACCCGGTCGCCCAGCACCCCGCCTTCGACGAACGTCAGGTGGTCGGGCTGCTCGCCCCACATCGACTTCACCGGATGGCGCCAGAGCCGTTCGATCACGCTCACAGAGTCCGTCCCGTCGTGAAGCACCGGGTCTCCCCGGTGAGCGGATCCTCGAATTCCGAGCATTGCGCCAGGAGCTGCAGTGGCCGGGCGAAGTCGTCGGCGGCCACGTCGAGCACCCGGGGGTACAGCGGGTCATTCGTGATCGGCAACCCGATCGACGCCATGTGCACGCGGAGCTGATGCGTACGGCCGGTGTGCGGCGTCAACCGGTAGAGGTCGTCGCCGAGATGCTCGACCAATGTCTCCGCGTTCACGTCGCCCTGCTCCTCGTAGGCCTGCAACCGACTGCGCTGCTTGATGATCCGGCTGCGTAGCACGGTCGGCAGCGCGACGGCCGGGGTTCCGGCGGCCCGCGCCAGGTAGGTCTTGCGCACCGCGCCGCGGGCGAACATCGTCTGGTAGGCGCCGCGCACGTCGCGGCGCACCGTGAACAGCAGCACCCCTGCGGTCAGCCGGTCCAGCCGGTGCGCCGGCGACAGGTCCGGCAGCGAAAGCGATCGGCGCAGCCGCACCAGCGCGGTCTGCGCGACGTGACCACCGCGCGGCATGGTGGACAGGAAATGCGGCTTGTCGACCACGACGATGTCGGCGTCGCGGTGCAGCACCGGCATGTCGAACGGGACCTCCACCTCGTCGGGCAGGTCGCGGTACAGGTACACCAGCGAGTTGGGCGGCAGCACAGTCGAAGCTGTAACCACGCTGCCATCGGCGGCCAGCACCTCACCGTTGAAGACCTTCTCGGCCGCGGCCTCCCCGAACCGCGAAGCCAGTTCGACGAGCACGGCGCCGCCGCGCAGCCGGACCCGCGCGGGACCGAGGCCGTCACGCACCGGCAGCGGCGCCGCCCGCCGCGTCACTTCAGCGGTACCGGTTCGAGGATCTCGGCACGCGCCTCGGGGGCGGCGGCGCGCAGCGCGTCGGCGGCCTCGTCGTCCTCCTGCGACTGAGAGAGCACCTCGGCCTCCACCCGGGCAAGATACGTGTCGACCTCGCGGTCGATGTCCTCTGTGCTCCAACCCAGCACCGGCGCAACGATTTCGGCGACTTCACGGGCGCAGTCGACGCCGCGGTGCGGGTACTCGATCGAGATCCGCATCCGGCGGGCCATGATGTCCTCGAGGTGCAGCGCGCCCTCGGCCGCCACGGCGTAGGCCGCCTCCACCTTGAGGTAGACCGGCGCCTCGGTGATCGGGGTCAGCAGCTCGGGATTTCCGTCGGCCAGCGCGAGCACGTCACCGATCAGCGAGCCGTAGCGGTCCAGCAGATGGCGCACCCGGTAGGGATGCAGGCCGTAGCGCGCACCGACGCTCTGGGTCTGATTGATCAGCGCGAAATAGCCGTCGGCGCCCATCAGCGGCACCTTCTCGGTGATCGACGGCGCCACCCGGGCCGGGATGAACTCGGCGGCCGCGTCGATGGCGTCCTCACCCATCACCCGATAGGTGGTGTATTTGCCGCCGGCGATGGCCACCAGACCGGGGGCCGGCACGGCGACCGCGTGCTCGCGGGACAGCTTGGAGGTCTCCTCGCTCTCACCGGCCAGCAGGGGGCGCAGTCCTGCGTAGACGCCGTCGATGTCGTCGTTGGTGAGCGGGGTGGCCAGCACCGTGTTCACCGTCTCGAGGATGTAGTCGATGTCGGCCTTGGTGGCGGCCGGATGCGCCAGGTCGAGGTTCCAATCGGTGTCGGTGGTGCCGATGATCCAGTGCGTGCCCCACGGGATGACGAACAACACCGACTTCTCGGTGCGCAGGATGATCGCCACCTCGCTGACGACGCGGTCCCGTGGCACCACGACATGCACGCCCTTGGACGCACGCACCCGGAAGCGGCCACGCTGCTTGGACAGCGCCTGGATCTCGTCGGTCCACACGCCGGTGGCGTTCACGACGACGTGGCCGCGCACGTCGGTGACCTCACCGTCCTCGGAGTCGCGGATGCGAACCCCGATGACGCGGTCGCCCTCGCGCAGCAGCGACACCACCTGCGTCGAGGTGCGCACCACGGCGCCGTAGTGCGCGGCGGTGCGGGCCACCGTCATGGTGTGGCGGGCGTCGTCGACGACGGTGTCGAAGTAACGGATGCCGCCGATCAGCGAGCTGCGCTTGAGCCCCGGCGCCAGCCGCAGCGCCCCCGACTTCGTCAGATGTTTCTGCGCGGGAACCGATTTCGCGCCGCCGAGCTGGTCGTAGAGGAAGATGCCCGCGGCCACGTAGGGCCGCTCCCACCAGCGGTTGGTCAGCGGGAACAGGAATGGCATCGGCTTGACCAGGTGCGGCGCCAGGGTGGTCAGCGACAGCTCGCGCTCGTGCAAGGCTTCGCGCACCAGCCCGAACTCGAGCTGTTCGAGGTAGCGCAGGCCGCCGTGGAACATCTTGCTGCTGCGGCTCGAGGTCCCGGAGGCGAAGTCACGCGCCTCGACCAGCGCCACCTTGAGACCCCGGGTTGCCGCGTCAAGGGCGGCGCCCGCCCCCACCACGCCGCCGCCGATGACCACGACGTCGAACTGTTCACTGCCCAGCCGCTGCCATGCATCGGCGCGATATGCGGGGCCCAGGAAGGTCTGTCCGCTGCCTGCGATCGGGTCGCCCACTGGAGATCCTCGCCTAGTTACTCGTCGGTACGGTTTGCTCGTACCCAGGTTACGTGCGGTCAGTCCAGATCGTCGTGCCTCATCAGGCGGCGGCCGGCCTCGGTGATCGATCCCGACAGCGACGGATACACCGAGAACGTCTGTGCCAGGTCCTCCACGTCGTTGCCGTTCTGCACGGCCAGCGCGATCGGCACGATCAGCTCCGAGGCGATGGGCGCCACCACCACGCCGCCGATGACCACGCCCGTCGCCGGCCGGCAGAAGATCTTGACGAAGCCGCGGCGCAGGCTCGACATCTTCGCCCGCGCGTTGGTGTTGAGCGGCAGCATCACGGTGCGCGCGGGTACCGAGCCGTCGTCGATCTTGGATTGGGGGACGCCGACCGCGGCGATCTCGGGCCGGGTGAACACCGCGGCGGCCACCGTGCGCAGCCGGATCGGTTCCAGGCCCTCCCCCAGCGCGTGGTACATCGCGATGCGGCCCTGCATGGCCGCCACCGAGGCCAGCAGCATCAGGCCGGTGCAGTCACCTGCGGCGTAGATGCCCGGCACCGACGTGCGGGACACCCGGTCGACGTTCAGGTAGCCGCCTCCGCCCAGCTCGATGCCGACCCGTTCGAGACCCAGCCCGGAGGTGTTGGGCACCGAGCCGACCGTCATCAGCGCATGGCTGCCCTCCACGGTGCGACCGTCGGCCATCGTCACCAGCACCCCGGTGTCGGTGCGGGTGACGGACTCGGCGCGGGCGTTCTTGACCAGCGTCACGCCGCGTTCGAGCAGGGCGTCCTCGAGCACCGCCGCGGCGTCGGAATCCTCGTGCGGCAGGATCTGGTCGCGGCTGGCCACCACGGTGACCTTCACCCCGAGCTCGGTGTAGGCGTTGACGAACTCCGCGCCGGTGACGCCCGACCCCACGACGATCAGGTGTTCGGGCAGCGCCTCGAGGTCGTAGAGCTGACGCCAGTTGAGGATGCGGTCGCCGTCGGGCTCGGCGCCCTTGAGCACGCGCGGCCTGGCGCCGGTCGCGATCAGCACGACGTCGGCCTTGAGCTCGCTCTCGGAGCCGTCGTGCGCGGTGACCTTGACGGTGTGTGCGGCCATCCCTGGCATGTCGTCGACGAGTTCGCCGCGGCCCGCGATCAGCCGGACACCCTCGTTGCGCAGGCGTTCGGAGATGTCGGCCGACTGCGCCGCGGCCAGCGTCTTCACCCGTTCGTTGATCCGCGGCAGTGAGATCTTGGCGTTGTCGAAGTCCAGCGCGTAGCCCAGGTCGGGCGCCCGGCGGAGCTCGGTACGCACGCCGGTGGAGGCGATGAAGGTCTTCGACGGCACGCAGTCCCACAGCACGCAGGCCCCGCCGAGGCCGTCACTGTCGACGATGGTGACGTCGACGTCCTCGGGGCCGCGGGCGGCCGCCACGAGCGCTGCCTCATATCCGGCGGGCCCGCCGCCGATGATCACGATGCGGGTTGCCACCGCACCAACCTATCGTCCGCCGCGGCCGGTGGCCGGGTGGATCGCATCCCCGGGTCGCCGCCCGGCGTGCGGTTGTGAGATTCGCCGCCGCTCCTGCTCGCGGGCGGGATCGGATTATGCTCTCCTACCGTGCCGCTCTACGCCGCTTACGGCTCCAACATGCATCCCGAGCAGATGATGGAGCGCGCACCGCATTCGCCGATGGCGGGCACCGGTTGGCTGCACGGCTGGCGATTGACCTTCGGCGGGGCGGACATCGGCTGGGAGGGCGCGCTGGCGACCGTCGTCGAGGACCCGCTGTCGAAGGTGTTCGTCGTGCTCTACGACATGACAAAGGAGGACGAGGACACCCTCGACCGCTGGGAGGGCTCCGAGCTCGGCATCCACAAGAAGATCCGCTGCCGGGTGCACCGGCTCTCGTCGGACACCGACACCGACCCGGTGCTGGCCTGGCTGTACGTCGTGGACGCGTGGGAGGGCGGTCTGCCGTCCGCTCGCTACCTCGGGGTGATGGCAGACGCTGCGGAGATCGCGGGCGCCCCGGCGGAATACGTTCATGACCTGCGGACCCGTCCCTCGAGCAACATCGGGCCCGGGTCCAGCTCGACCTAGGTCGTCAGCAGTTCCACGCGGTCGGCGTGCAGCCGTTCCAGCCGGGCGGTCACCTCGTCGATGCGCGACGCCACGCCCTCCTGGATGCGGTGCACCCCGGTGATCGCCTCGGTCACCTTCTCCTTCGCCTCGATGATGCGGTCGCGGACCGCCAGGTCGGTGAAGAGGTTGTCGAACCACACGTCGAACATCTTCGTGAACTCGCCGAGTTCGACGAGCCGGACGCCCGCCATGTGGACGTCGGACAGTTCGGCGGTGAATGCGCGCAACGCGGAATCGGCCGCCCGCAGCAGCGCCGCCACCTCGTCGAGCCGGTCGTTCTTGACCATGCTGGCGATCATGCCGCCGTCGAACCAGGTGTCGTAGGCCGACCAGAACCCCGCGTCGTCGAGCGTCTCGGCGGCCGCACGCAGATGTTCCAGCGCGGCCTCACCGGCGTCGAGCGCCTGCCCGAGCTCGCCGATCTCGGCCGCGGTGCCACCCTGCTGCTGGGCGATCTCCACCAGCCTGGCCGCCTGCGGGTCGTTGTGCTGCCTCATCCAGCGCTCTTTGTCGGCCAGCGCGCGATCGAACCGCGCCTGCACGTCGCCGAGGCGGGCGCGGCGCTGCTCGAGGTGGTCGACCAGCTTCCGGTCGGCGTCGGCGCGGGCCTGCCGGGTCAGGTACTCGTACTCGGCGGCCTGCTGTTCGGCCGCCTCGCGGGCAAGGTCGTCATCGTGAGATCCCTTGAGGTGGGCCAGGATCGACGTGAGTGACATCTTCTCCAGCCGCGCCGAGTCGGCCTGCTCGTCGGCCAGCCGGGCGCGCGCCCGCGCCGCCTCGGTTGCCGACGCGTCGGCCTGCTGCCGCGCGGACTCCAGCTTGCGGCCCAGCGACTCGTGTTCGGCGAGCGCGCCCGCCGCCGCGGTCAGTTCGTCGTCGGGAGAAGACGCCATGCTGGCAGCCTAAGTCCGCTTGCGAGAGGTCCTACGCACCGAATTGCGATGCGGCTAGATCAGGCCGGCCTGCTCGATGATGTTGACCAGCACCCGCACGCCGACGCCCAGCGCCCGCTCGTCGAGGTCGAAGTTCGGCTGGTGCAGATCCAACTGCGGACCGCGGCCGCTCCACACCCCGAGGCGGGCCATCGCGCCCGGCACCTCCTCGAGATACCAGGAGAAGTCCTCACCGCCGCCGGACTGGCGGGTGTCGGCCAGCGCGTCCGGCCCGGTCGCCTCGATGGCGTGGGTGAGGATGCGGGTGGCGACCACCTCGTTCACCACCGGCGGCACGCCGCGCCGGTACTGCACCGTGTGCTCCAGGTTCAGCGGCGCCAACAACGAGGTGACCGCCTCCGTCACAATGGATTCGAGCGTCAGCCAGGTCTCCCGGCTCGCGGTGCGGATGGTGCCGGCCAGCACGCCGGTCTGCGGGATCGCGTTCGCGGCCACCCCGGCGTTCACCGCGCCCCACACCATCACGGTGCTGTTGCGCGGGTCGATGCGCCGCGACAGCACGCCGGGCACACCGGTGATCAGCGTGCCGAGTCCGTACACCAGGTCGCCGGTCAGATGCGGCCGCGAGGTGTGCCCGCCGTGCGACTGAAGGCTGATCTCGATCTGGTCGGCCGCCGACGTGATGGGCCCCGGCCGCACCGCGACCTTGCCGACGGCCAGCCGCGGGTCGCAGTGCAGCGCGAAGATCCGTGACACCCCGCTCAGTGCCCCGGCGGCGATCGCGTCGATGGCGCCGCCGGGCATCAGTTCCTCGGCGGCCTGGAAGATCAGCCGCACGCCGACCGGCAGGTCCGGCGCCGACGCCATCGCGAGCGCAGCGCCGAGCAGCACCGCGGTGTGGGCGTCGTGGCCGCAGGCGTGCGCGACGTTGGGCACCACCGAGGTGTACGGCGCCCCGGTGCGCTCCGCCATCGGCAGTGCGTCCATGTCGGCGCGCAGTGCGATCCGTGGGCCGGTCTCCGGGCCGAAGTCGCAGATCAAGCCGGTGCCGCCGGGCAGCATCTTCGGGTTCAGGCCTGCGTCGGCCAGCGCGGTGGCGACGAACTGCGTGGTCGCGAACTCCTGGCGGCCCAGTTCGGGGTGGGCGTGGATGTGCCGTCGCCACGACACCAGATCCTCGTAGTGGGCGGCGAGCCAGCGGTCGGCGGCGTCCTGCAGCGTCATCGCACCCGCCTCGCCTGCCGGTCGAGCACGCGGTCGCGCTGCTCGGGTGACTCGGCCAGCGCGACCACCGTGCGGGCCAGCATGGTCGCGCCCTCGACGACCGCCGTGTCGGCACTCGGACCCGCGGCGGCCGCGGTGAACGCGGGCTGGTGGATCGAGGCGCCGCCCGC
The DNA here is from genome assembly GCF_030519285.1 of Mycolicibacterium arseniciresistens. NCBI lineage: Bacteria > Bacillati > Actinomycetota > Actinomycetes > Mycobacteriales > Mycobacteriaceae > Mycobacterium > Mycolicibacterium arseniciresistens. The sequence goes on along the minus strand of NZ_JAUMSQ010000192.1, from coordinate 5,976 downwards.
GTCGATGCCGATGACCGGATGGATGCCGGGCAGCACCTGGGTGACGTTGCCCATGTCGGTGCTGCCCAGCGGCACCGACGCCTCCAGCTCCTGAGCCAGCGGTTCGCGGCCCAGCCGGCGCATCTCCGCGCGGAAGGTTTCGGCCAGCCACCGGTCGGGGGTCAGCTCGGCGTACGGCGGCGCGGTCTCGGCGACCTCGTGGCGGCATCCGGTGGCGACGGCCCCGGCCGCGAAGCAGCCGGCCATCCGGCCCTCCAATTCTTCGAGCGCCTGCGAGTCGGCGGCGCGCATGGTGTAGCGGAGTTCGGCGTGCGCCGGGATGACGTTGGTCGCCTGGCCGCCGTCGGTGACGATGCCGTGCACCATCTGCCCGGGTGAGAGTTGTTGGCGCAGAAGCCCGATGGCCACCTGCGCGACGGTGACCGCGTCGGCGGCGTTGATGCCGAGATGCGGCGCGACGGCGGCATGGGACTCGCGGCCGGTGTAGGTGACCGAGACCTCCGAGAGCGCCAGCGACCGTGCCGCGGCGATGTCGACCGGGCCGGGGTGCAGCATCACGGCCGTCGCGACGTCGTCGAACGCACCGGCCGCCAGCAGCAGCGCCTTGCCGCCGCCTGCCTCCTCGGCCGGGGTGCCGATCAGCGCCACCGTCAGCCCGAGCTCGTCGGCCACCTCGGCCAGTGCAAGCGCCGTTCCGACCGCCGACGCGGCGATGATGTTGTGTCCGCAGGCATGGCCGATGCCGGGCAACGCGTCGTACTCCGCGCAGATCCCCACCACCAGCGGGCCGCTGCCGAAGTCGGCGCGAAACGCCGTGTCGAGACCGCCGAGGGGCGTGGTGACCTCGAACCCGCGCTCGGCGACCAGGGCCGCCGTCTTGGCGCAGCTGCGATGCTCGTCGAAGGCCAGCTCGGGCTCGGCGTGGATGGCGTGCGACAGCTCGACCAGGTCGCCGCGGCGGCGTTGCACGACGTCCTCGACGCGTGACGACGCGGTGGCGGTGGGCATTTCCGCAGTATCTCACTTGAGCTTTGCCCGCGCCGCGGGCCTCGTCGCAGCGCCGGACCGGCGGCTAAGCTCGCCTACCGTGACTTCACCGGACGCGGCCGCAGCCGCCGCGGCTGCCGCGATCGCCGAGCGCACCGGTGTCGACGCCCACGACGTCGCGGTGGTGCTGGGTTCGGGCTGGGCGCCCGCGGCCGATGCGCTGGGCGATCCGGTGGCGACGGTGCCGATGGCCGAACTGCCCGGATTCACCCCGCCGAGCGCGGAAGGCCACCGCGGCCAGGTGCTGTCGACGCGGATCGGGAACCGGCGGGTGCTGGTGCTCGTCGGGCGGATCCACGCCTACGAGGGCCACGACCTGCGACACGTCGTGCATCCGGTGCGGACCGCGTGTGCGGCCGGCGCCGCGACGGTGGTGCTGACCAACGCCGCGGGCGGTCTGCGCCCGGAGTACTCGGTGGGCCAGCCCGTGCTGATCAGCGACCATCTCAATCTGACCGCCAGGTCGCCGCTGGTCGGCGCCCAGTTCGTCGACCTGGTCGATGCGTATTCGCCGCGGCTGCGCGCGGTCGCCCGCGAGATCGAGCCGTCGCTGGCCGAGGGTGTGTACGCCGGGTTACCCGGTCCGCACTACGAGACGCCCGCCGAGATCCGGATGTTGCGCACGCTCGGCGCCGACCTGGTCGGCATGTCGACGGTGCACGAGACGATCGCGGCGAGGGGGTGCGGCGCCGAGGTGCTGGCCTTCTCTTTGGTGACGAATCTGGCCGCCGGCATGACCGGAGCGCCGCTGAGCCACGAGGAGGTGCTGGCCGCAGGGCGTCAGTCCGCCACGCGGATGGGTTCCCTGCTGGCCGGGGTCATCTCGCGGCTCTGACCATCGCCGCGCTGCTCGCCCTCGCCGTCGCGGCGGCCGAGTCGCCGGCCGAGGTGCACCATCGCGCGGGCCAGTAGCGGCGCCGCGAACAGCATCAGCAGCACCCGGAGCACCTGGGCGGCGATGATGAACGTGACGTTGGAGCCGGTCTCGACGGCGGTGGCGAGCACTGCGTAGACCCCGCCCGGGCTGGTGGCGAGGTAGCCCTCCAGCGGGGTGAGGGACGTGAAGTGCGCCAGCAGGACGCCGAGGCCGGCCGTGCCGACGCCGAGGGCGACGATGAGGCCGACGGCGGTGGGCAGGATCCTGGCGATCGCCCGCAAGGACTCGGTGGTGAACGCCAACCCCGCCTGCCAGCCGATCAGCATGTACGCGACCTGCACGAGCACCACCGGCACGGCCAGCCCGAACGACATCCCGGTCAGCTGCAACGCCACGGTCAGTCCCAGCGGGCCGAGCAGTCCGGCGCCCGGCAGATGCAGCAACCTGCCACCGACGGCACCGACGAGAACCAGCGCGGTCATCATGGCGAGGCTGAGATACCAGGGCGCGGTGTCGGCCGGCACGGTCGACGCCGGATGAGAGCGGTCGGCGTGGTAGACGAGCGTCACGACCAGTGGCATCGACGCGGTGACCATGGCGACGCGCAGGTACTGCACCACCGACACCACCCGGTCGTCACCGCCGAGTTCGCGGGCGATGGCGACCAGCCCGGAGGCGCCGCCCGCGACCAGTGCCAGGCTGCCGGTCAGGGGGCTGACGGTGCGGTGCAGCCCGAGTACCGCTCCGGCGATCAGGCTCAGCACCAGGGTGGCCACCACGACGGCCAGCACGATCGGCCAGTCCGAGCCCAACGTGGCCGCCGCATCGTGCTGGACCATGGTGCCGATGTAGACCCCGAGGACGCCCTGGGCGGCGACGCCGGCGCGGCGCGGGATCCGGGCGGGTGCCAGCGACGTCAGTGCGAGCGCGATACCGACTGCGAGCGCCGCGAACAGCGCGGCCGAGGGCACGTTGACGAGGGTGAGCGGCACCGTCACGCCGACCGTCGCCGCCACCAGGAGCAGCCACTTCAGCGCCCGCCGCATCGCACCTCCATCGTTTCCGGATCGTTCAACAACAAGTATGTCCTTGGCATCTCTTGATCGCAACATGGGACAAACGTTCTATCGACAGCAAAGAACCAAGGTATAACTTGGCTATGGCTCGAATCGATCCGTCCGACACCGCCGCCACCGAACTGCGGGAGGCGGTGATGGGGGTGGCCCGGCAGCTGCGCCGCCACCGTCCCGACCACGGGCTCACCCTCAGCCAGATGGAGGTGCTCGGCGAGGTCAGCCGGTCCGGTGTGACGACCCCCGCCGAACTCGGGGCCCGGATGCAGGTCCGGGTGCAGTCCCTGACCGACGGCATCAACGAACTCGTCGGCCGGGAGCTGATCGCCCGCAGGCCCGACGAGCGGGACCGGCGGCGCCAACTGATCGAGCTCACCCCGGCGGGAACGGCGCTGCTCGAGGCCGATCGCGCCGAGCGCGACGCGTGGTTGCAGGCGACCATGCGCGACGTCCTCTCCGATCTGGAGTTCGACCTGCTCATGCTCGTCGCACCGGTGCTACGGAAGCTGGCTTACACCGACGGTAAATTGGGCACACTTGGCCCATGACTCAGTCGGTGACCTCGACGACCGTGCAGGAGTGGATCGCCCACGACCCCGACCCCGAGACCGCTGCGGAGTTGTCGGCGTGTAGCGAAGAGGAACTCGACGAACGCTTCGGGCGGTCGCTGACCTTCGGCACGGCGGGTCTGCGGGGCCCGCTGCGCGGCGGGCCGAACGGCATGAACCTGGCCGTCGTGCTGCGCACCACCTGGGGTGTCGCACAGGTCCTGGAGCGGCGCGGCCTTGGCGGCACGCAGGTGGTCGTCGGTCGCGACGCCCGCCACAAGTCCGACGAGTTCGCGTTGGCCACGGCCGAGGTGCTCACCGCCCGGGGCTTCGAGGTGATGCTGATGCTGGCCGCGGTGCCCACCCCGATCGTGGCGTTCATGGTGCGGCACATGCACGCCACCGCAGGGATCCAGATCACCGCGTCGCACAACCCGCCGGGCGACAACGGCTACAAGGTGTACTTCGAGCACGGGCTGCAGATCAACTCACCCATCGACGAGGAGATCGAGGCCGCGATCGCCGAGGCGCCGCCCGCCGACGAGATCCCGCGGGCCAAGGTGGAAACCGGTGGGATGGAGGAGATCCGGCACTACATCGCGCGCGCCGCGAATGTCCGCCGCACCACCGACGACGTGCGGGTGGCTCTGACGCCACTGCACGGGGTGGGCGGCGACTACGCGCTCGACGCACTGGTGCGGGCCGGGATCACCGACATCCACGTGGTGGAGAACCAGTTCCAGCCCGATCCCGACTTCCCGACGGTGCCGTCGCCCAACCCGGAGGAACCCGGCGCCACCGACGCGCTGCTCGAACTCGCGGCGGACAAGGACGCCGACATCGCCATCGCGCTGGACCCGGACGCCGACCGCTGTGCCGTCGGCATACCCACATCCGAGGGCTGGCGCATGCTGTCCGGCGACGAAACCGGTTGGCTTCTGGGCGATTACACCCTCTCGCAGATCGATCCCGGGCCGGTGTCCGAGGACGTCCTGGTGGCGAGTTCGGTGGTGTCGTCGCGGATGCTGGCCCGGATCGCCGAGGCCCACGGCGCCCAGCACCTGGAGACGCTGACCGGATTCAAGTGGCTGGCGCGCGCTGACGATCAGATACCGGGGTCGACCCTGGTCTACGCCTACGAGGAGGCGATCGGCCACTGCGTCGACCCGTCGGCGGTGCGCGACAAGGACGGCATCAGCGCGATGGTGCTCGCGTGCGACCTGGTCGCCGCCCTCAAGTCGCAGGGCCGCACGGTGCAGGATGCACTCGACGCGCTGGCGCGCCGGCACGGGGTGCACACCACCACCGCGGTGTCGCGGCCGGTGGCCGACGCAGACGAGGCCGCCGACGTGCTGACCCGGTTGCGCGACACTCCGCCGGACCGGTTGTGCGGCTACGAGGTGAGCGTGACCGACCTGCTGCAGGCCGACGACCACCGCCGCACCGATGCGCTGATACTCACCGCCGGTGATGCCGAAACCTCCGTGCGGCTGGTCGTCCGGCCCTCGGGCACCGAGCCGAAGGTCAAGTCCTACATCGAGGTTCGGGTGTCGTGCCACGACGACGAAGACCTCGAGACCGCCCGCGGCCGGGCCAGGGAACTGCAGGACGAACTGGTCGCCGTCGCCCGGCAGTGGTGAGGCCTCAGCGCGGGCCGAACTGACGGTCCCCGGCGTCGCCGAGTCCCGGCACGATGTAGGCCACGTTGTTCAACCCCTCGTCGACCGCAGCGGTATAGAGCCGCAGGTCCGGCGCGACCCGCTCGAGCGCGGTCAGCCCCTCGGGCGCGGCCACCACGCAGATGGCGGTGATGTCCACGGCGTCACGGGCCTGCAGCAGGCCGAGGGTGTGCGCCATCGAACCGCCGGTCGCCAGCATCGGGTCGAGCACGAACACCGGCCACCGGCTGAGATCGTCGGGCAGCGACTCGAGGTACGGGGCGGGCTCGTGGGTGTCCTCGTTGCGCGCGACGCCGACGAAACCCACCCGTGCCTCGGGGATCAGCGCGTGCGCCTGGTCGACCATCCCGAGCCCGGCCCGCAGCACCGGCACCAGCAGCGGTGGATTCGCCAGCCGGTAACCGGTGGTGTCGGCGAGCGGGGTGCGCACCGCGATCGCCTCGGTCTCCGCGTCGCGGGTCGCCTCGTACACCAGCATCAGGGTCAGGTCGCGCAGCGCGGCGCGGAACCCGGCGTTGTCGGTGCGCTCGTCACGCAGCGTGGTGAGCCGCGCCGCGGCCAGGGGGTGGTCGACGACCCGGACGTCCATCACCGAACCCTATCGGCGATCGCGGTGCCGGGACCGGTGGAACCGGCGGACGGTGCCGGCCGTCGTAATCCGCATGCACGCCGACACCCTGCTCGCCGACACCCTGGCGATCCGCGCCTTCGGCCGCACGGCCGACGCCCAGGCCGCCGAACTGCTCGCCGCG
>NZ_JAUMSQ010000191.1:0-14471 GCF_030519285.1 Mycolicibacterium arseniciresistens | reverse complement strand
GGGCCAGCTCGGCGCCCGCGGCGGCCTGGGCACCGGCGAGGTCGGCGTCGGCCGCGTCGAACAGCGACTTGTCGAACATCACCGCGTAGTGGCCGGGATGGCTGAGCGCGAAGCCGACGTAGGCCAGCGCCGCGTTGACGAAGTCCGGCCTGGCCTGCTCGAGCGCCGAGGTGAGCAGCCGGAACCCTTCCGTGGCGAGCGCGGTGAACAGTCCGCGCCGGTCGGTGAAGTGATGAGCGGGCGCCGCGTGCGACACCCCCGCCTCGCGGGCCAGTTCGCGCAGCGACACCGCGTCGGCGCCTCGCTCGGCGACAAGGTCCGCGGCGTGGCCGAGGATCACCGCCTTGAGGTCACCGTGGTGGTAGGTGTGCTTGCTCATCGGGCCAGTCTAGCCCACATCTTGACACTGACTAGTTAACGACTACCCTCATCTTGACACTGACAAGTTCTAATTCGGAGGAGGCTCGCGATGGCGGTGCTGATGGCGCTGGCGCTTGGCACTGTGGCAGCGCGGACGGCCGGCTGGCTCGGCGTCGACCACCTCGACGCCTGGCCCCGGGCCGTCGCCGTCGGACTGGCGTTGATGTTCACGATGACCGGGGTGGCGCACTTCGTCCCCGGCATGCGCCGGGACATGATCGCCATCGTGCCGCCACGGCTGCCGGCACCCGGCGCGCTCGTGACGATCACCGGCGTGCTGGAGCTGATCGGCGCGGCAGGGCTGCTGTTCCCGCCGACGAGGGTCGCTGCGGCGGTGTGCCTGTTCGTGCTGATGCTGGCGATGTTCCCCGCCAACGTCCGTGCGGCGAGGATGCCGGACCCGCCGAAGTCGATGACGTCGCGGTTAGACGTTCGGACCGCTGAAGAAGTTGTCTACCTCGCCGCTGCCGTAGTGGTCGCGGTCGGCGGTGGCTAGCACCCACGCGTACTGGAACGCCGCCTCCTTCCACCGCTCGTAGCGTCCGCTGATCCCGCCGTGGCCGGCGCTCATCTCGGTCTTCAACAGCACCGGGTTGGCATCGGTCTTGGTGTACCGAAGCGCGGCAACCCATTTCGCGGGCTCGACGTAGAGCACCCTGGTGTCGTTCAGCGACGTCATCGCCAGGATCGGCGGGTAGTCCCTGGCCACGACGTTCTCGTACGGCGTGTACGACTTCATGTAGAAGTAGATGTTCTCGTCCTCGATCGGGTTGCCCCACTCGTCCCACTCGGTCACCGTGAGCGGCAGGGCCGGATCGAGGATGGTGGTCAGCGCGTCGACGAACGGCACCTGCGCGAGGAACCCGGCGAACAACTCCGGCGCGAGGTTGGCCACCGCGCCGATCAGCAGACCGCCCGCGCTGCCGCCGAGGCCCACCAGATTCTCCGGCCGCGTGACGTCGGTGGCGATCAGATGCCGTGCCACCGCGATGAAATCGGTGAACGTGTTGCCCTTCTCCAGCAGCTTGCCGTGCTCGTACCACGACCGGCCCAGCTCGCCGCCGCCACGGACGTGCGCCACCGCGAACACCATTCCCCGGTCGAGCAGCGACAGCCGTGCGATCGAGAAGCGCGGATCCTCGCAGGACTCGTACGCGCCGTAGCCGTACAGCAGCGTCGGGGCCGGGAACTGGAGACCCGCCCGGTGCACGATGGAGATGGGCACCCTGGCGCCGTCGGGTGCGGTCGCCCAGTCCCGCCGCTCGACGTAGTCCTCGGGCCGGTAATCGCCCAGCACGGGTTGCTCGCGCAGCAGGACGCGCTCACCGGTGGGCAGGTCGATGTCGTACACCCGCACCGGGGTGACGAACGACGTGGCCGCCACCCGGAGTCTGGGAGCGTCCCAGTTCGGGTTGGCGCTCAGCCCCGCCGACGTCAGCTCGGTGTCGAAGGTGATCTCCTCGGCGCGGCCGTATCCGCCGTCGGCGGTCAGCGGCCACAGCTCGATGCGGGGCAGCGCCTCACTGCGGTAGCTGACCACGAGGTGACGCGCGAAGGCGTCCACCCCGTCGAGGCGGACGTCCTCGCGGTGCGGGATCAGCGTGCGCACCGCGGTCGGGTCGGTGACGGGCGCCTCGACCAGCTCGAAGTTCTCGGCCCCGTCGTTGTGCAGGATCAGGAAGCGGTCGTCGCCGCCCACCACGGCGTGCTCGACGGAGTACTCCACCGAGTCGCGGCGTGGCCACACGACGACGAATTCGGCCTCCGGGTCCGCAGCGTCGGCGTAGCGCACCTCTGAGGTGACGGCGCTGCCTGCCGCGATCATCAGGTACCGGTCGCTGCGGGTGCGCCCGACTCCGAGCCAGTACTTCTCATCCGCCTCGTGATACACGCGCTCGTCGGGCAGCCCGGCGCCGAGGCGATGACGCCACACCGTGTCCGGGCGCCACGCGTCGTCCACCGTCGTGTAGTAGACGGTGCGGTTGTCCGCCGCCCAGGTGGCACCCGCCCCGATGCCGACGACGGTGTCGTCGTATTGCTCGCCGGTGCGTAAGTCCCGGAACCGCAACGTGTACCGCTCGTCGCCGACGGTGTCGACGGAGTAGGCCAGCACATTGCCGTCCAGGCTGATCGTCGCGGCGCCGAGGGCGAAGTAGTCGTGCCCCTCGGCTTCGGCGTTCTCGTCGAGAAGCACCTGCTCATCGGGGATCTCAGTGTTCTCGTCGAGGACCGGGGGTGTCCAGTCGTCGGGGTCACCGATCGGGCAACGGCAGTGCACCCCGTACTGCTTGCCCTCGAAGCTGCGCCCGTAGTACCACCAGTCACCGCGGCGGGTGGGCACCGACAGGTCGGTCTCCTTGGTGCGGGCCTTGATCTCGTCGAAGATCCTCTGCCGCAACGGCGCCAGGTCGGCCGTCATGTGATCGGTGTAGGCGTTCTCGGCCTCGAGGTGCTCGATCACCTCGGCGTCGTCCTTGTCGCGCAGCCACTCGTAGTGGTCGAGAAAGACGTCGCCGTGGAATTCCCGGCGGTGTTCGACGCGCTTGGCCTGCGGTGGATTCACGCGCCGGGACCGATCCACGCGTCGAACCGCAGGCCCGAGATGCGTTCGTAGGCTTCGAGGTAACGGGCGCGGGTGGCCGCGACGACGTCGGGGGGTAGCGGCGGCGGTGGCGCGTCGCCTGCCCGGTCCCAGCCGGACTCCGGCCCGGTCAGCCAATTGCGGACGAACTGCTTGTCGAAGCTGGACTGCACCTCGCCCTCGCGGTAGTCGTCGGCGCGCCAGTACCGTGAGGAGTCCGGAGTGAAGACCTCGTCGGCGAGCACCAGGGTGCCCTGCCTGTCGACGCCGAACTCGAATTTGGTGTCAGCGATGATGATGCCCTTCGTCAATGCGTGCTCGGCGCCCCTGGCGTACGTCCGCAGGGTGTGGTCGCGCAACTGTTCCGCGCGTTCGGCGCCGACGAGTGCGACGGTGTCGTCGAACGTGATGTTCTCGTCGTGCTGGCCCAGTTCGGCTTTGCTCGCCGGGGTGTAGAGCGGCTCGGCGAATCTGCTGGCCTCGGTCAGCCCCTCCGGCAGTGCGATGCCGCAGACGGCGCCGGTCCTGCGGTAGTCGACGAGGCCCGACCCGGTCAGGTATCCGCGGGCCACGCATTCCACCGGCAGCATCTCGAGCTCGTGCACCACCAGCGCGCGGCCGAGCACCTCGTCGGGTATCCGCTCGTCGTCGGGCGGGCCTGCGAGGTGGTTCGGCGCGTCGAGCAGGTCGAAGAAGAACACGCTCATCGCCGTCAGGATGCGGCCCTTGTCGGGGATGTCGCTGTCGAGCACGTGGTCGTAGGCGGAGATGCGATCGGTGGCCACGAACAACAGGTGGTCGTCGTCGATGCGGTAGAGCTCCCGGACCTTGCCGCTGGCCAGATGGCGGTAGTCGGTCAGAGCAGGGCGCATCGGGCCAGACTATCTGCTGGGATCGGGGCATGAGCTCTCGCTACCTGCCGTACGCCACCACGCCCGTCCGTCTGCTGTGGCAGCTGATCAGCGACATCGCCATCGCCGCCTGGACCGTGGTGTGGGTCCTGGTGGGCATGGCGGTGCACGCGGCGGTGAGCACCATCGCCGAAGTCGGCCGCCAGGTGAACACCGGCGCCAACGGCGTCGCGGACAATCTCAACTCCGCGGGCGACAACGCCGACGACTTCCCGCTCGTCGGCGATGCGTTGGCCAAGCCGCTGCGGGCGGCCAGTGAGGCGGCTCTCGACATCGCAGGCGCCGGCCAGAGCCTGGACGACACCGCGTCGTGGCTGGCGTGGGTGCTGGCGCTGGCGGTGGCCTCGCCGCCGATCCTGGCCGTCGCGATGCCGTGGCTGTTCCTGCGCCTGCGGTTCTTCCGCCGCAAGTGGACGGCCGTCACGCTGGCCAGGACGCCGGCCGGTGAGCAACTGCTGGCGCTGCGGGCGCTGGCCAACCGGCCGCTGGCCAAGCTCGTCAGCGTCGACGACGACCCCGTCGGCGCATGGCGCAGCCAGGACGCCATCGCGATCCGCGGGCTGGCGGCCCTCGAGCTGCGCGCCGCAGGCATCCGCGCCCACGTCTAGAAAACCGTGCGATTTGTGGAGCCTCAGCCGCGGTCAGCGCGGCTACGACTCCACAAATCCCCTGCGAGGGAACGCATGAGCCGGCTCATCGCGTCCTAAATCGGTGCTCGACGACATTCTCCGGCGCCAGGACGGCGTGCTCACGCTCCGACAAGCCCTCTGCGCCGGACTCAGCCAGGACGCCGTCGACCGCCGGGTACGGTCGGGCCACTGGCGACGCTGCGCTCGAGGCGTGTACTTCGTCGACGACCGACCCTTCACCGACTCGGCGCGGGTACGCGCAGCAGTCTGGGGCTACGGGGCCCGGGCCGCGGCGAGCGGACTGGCCGCCGCGTGGTGGCACGGCCTGACGAAATTCGCGCCCGAGGTCGTCGAAGTGACCATCCCCCGTGCGCAGCGCCGCTCCCACCTCCCCTCGACTCGGCTGCGGCGACGTGATCTGCGACCTGCCGACGTAGTCGCGCACCGCGGGCTACAGGTCACCGCGTTACCCCTCACCGTCGTCGAAGCGGCCGTACGACGTGGCGGCGGCCCGAAGATCCTCGACTCGTCACTGCAGCGCCATGTCGAACTCCGCGGCCTGTGGACCGCTCATCTGCGCAACAAGGGCCGACACGGTTCGCCGGCCGCCCGTCGCCTCCTCCAGGTCGCCGACGACGGTGCCCGTTCCGAAGCCGAGCGATTGCTCATCCGACTGCTCAAGGCGGCACGCCTCACCGGCTGGAAGGCGAATCATCCGGTCGCTGGTTACCGCGTCGACGTGGCATTCCCGAACGCGAGAGTGGCCATCGAGGTCGACGGCTTCGCCTTCCACTCCGACAGTGACGACTTCCACGCCGATCGGGTACGTCAGAACGCGATATCGCTCGCAGGCTGGCAGGTGCTCCGCTTCACGTGGCTGGACCTGACGGAACACCCACAACGGGTGATCGCCGAAATCCGTCGCGCCATCGCAAGACCGTGAGCAGCCAGACCGCCAGGGCGATCCAGAACGCGATCGCCGACACCACGTCGAGCCATCGCCACCCCGTCTCCCGGTACATCGCGAAGGTGGCCGAGGCGTACATGCCCAGCGGGAAGACGGCTGGCCACGCCCGCACCCGCCGCCACCCGACGCAGAGCAGCGGGACGATCCACAGCGTGGCGAGCACCCACGTCCCGATCGTCACATGTTCCACGGCGTCCGCGAACGGTCCGGGCGGCAGCGCGTGGTGCAGGTGGTCGCCCGCCAGCGTTGACACCGCGAGCCCGCCCATCAGGATCCAGTGGTCGGGAGGGACATCGCGTCGCATGGCCGGGTCGGCGCCGATCCGCCCGACGACCAGCGACGTCATCACCAGATACCAGCACAGCGCGAGCAGCCAGAACACGATGGCCCAGAACAGGATTCCGAGTGCGGTGAACACGATGGCCAGTCCCGACGTGGCCACGCTGACCAGTTCCCACGCGCCGTGCGCACGGCCCCGCAGGCCGCCCCACCGCAGTCGCCACATCCTGCTCACGACGATCGGCGTCAGCGACACCCAGCCCAGCACGGCCATCGTGCCGAGCACCCATACGGCCGCCTCGTGGTCGGAGAAGCGGGCGGCCAGCACCGCGCATGCCGCCACGAAGGTGAACAACCCGACGGCCGTGTCCATCTCGCGCAGATCCCAGCCGTCGCGCCGCCAACTCTTCGCGGCGAGGACCATCAGCACCGGCAGCGCGACCACCGCGAGCACCGCCAGCGCGGCACTGACGCGGCCGTGGCCGTGATCGGCCGCCGCGATCGAGACGATCCCGGTCGCCATCACCGCCGCGAACGCGTCCGGCCTCACGGGCTCAGCTCGACCACCAGGTGCCGGATCCCGGTGTGCCGGTTGCTGCGGGTCCACTCGACGGGCTCGGCCACCCGCACACCGGCGAAGCGACGGAGCAGCTCCTCGAACAGCACCCGCAGCTCGAGCCGCGCCAGGTTGGCTCCGAGGCAGTAGTGCACCCCGTACCCGAAGCCGAGGTGCGGGTTGGGTTTTCGGCTGATGTCGAAGGTGTCGGGGTCGGTGAACGCCGCGCCGTCGCGGTTCGCCGAACCCTCCCACACCTGCACCTTCTGGCCGGCCTCGATCGCGCATCCCCCCAATTCGACGGCACGGGTGGCGGTCCGGCGCTTCGACGGAGACGGCGACGTCCAGCGCACCATCTCCTCGACCGCCGACGGCAGCAGCGACGGGTCGGCCCGCAGCGCCGCCAGTTGCGCGGGGTGCTCGGCCAGCGCGAGCAGTCCACCGGCCACCGCGTTGCGGGTCGTCTCCGCTCCCGCGCTGAACAGCAGGCTGAAGAACAGGTACAACTCGAGGTCGGAGAGCCCCTCGTCGAGCGCCGCATTGGCCACCACGGAGAGCATGTCGTCGGTCGGCTCGGCACGCTTGGCGGCGATGAGTTCCATTCCGTAGGTGTACATCCGCGTCCCGGCGTCCTCGGCGGTCAGCTGACCGACCTCGGCGGTGCGGGCCCGGCCGAAGTCGAACTGCGGCTCGATCGCCTCGAACAACCAATGCCGTTCGCTCTCGGGCACTCCCAGCAGAATGCAGATCATCTGCATCGGCAGTTCCGCGGCCACGTCGACGACGAAATCGAAGGGCCGGCCGGACACCACCGCGTCGAGCAACCCGCGGGCCCGTGCGCGCAGGTCGTCCTCGACGAGGCGGATCATCCGCGGCGTGAGCCCCGAGCTCACCAAGCGGCGGATCTGGGCATGCCGTGGGTCGTCCATCATGTTGAGCACCTGTCCGGCGACGGCCAGGTCCTGCAGCAGGGTGCCGCCGTAGGGCCGGTCGCCGCCGGTCACCGACGAGTAGACCGTCGGATCACGGAGCACCGCAAGCGTTTCGGCGTGAGTGGCGACCGACCAGAAGCCCTCGCCGTCAGGGGTGTGCTCTGTGGGTTCGTGCCAGTAGACGGGGGCCTCGCGGCGATGCGCGGCGAACAGGTGATGCGGGAAGCCGTCGGCGAAATTGTCCAGATCCGTGAGATCGATGTCCGCGAGCCGCATGCCTACAGGATGGCGTGCCTACCGGAGTGGCGGGTGATATTGCGGCCCCGGGGCGAAGTGGTGAGGCTGCGAGGCCCAGAACTCCCGCACCATTCTGGCCTCACGCTTGAGCACCGCGAGCGCGAGCAGATTTCGCACGATCGCCAGCGGGTTGAAGAAGACCATCGACAAAATGCCCCACCAGCCGAGCAACAGGCAGTGCAGGAGGCTCTTCATGATCCTGGCGTGACATTGGGCGTAGCTTCCGGTGAAGGTGGAGTCCTGTGCGAACCACAGCACCACGACGCCGGTGTGCCTCACCGTTTCCACCTGGTACTGCTGCTCCCCCGGCACTATGTGCGTGCGCCCGTTGTACGTGTACACCGCCTGTCCGTACCCCGGATGCGGCGGCTGCGGGTAACCGTGCGGCTGCGTCATGGAACCATCTTCCGCCACCCCGCGGACCCCGCGGTGCACCAATTCGGCGGCTAGAGAATGGCGCCCGAGGTGTACTTGGCCGCCTCCGGGTATCGGCCGACGAGGTCGTCGACTGCCCCGGCGACGCGGTCGACCTGATCGCCCGCCGCGCCGGTGAAGGCCTGCTTGTCGGCCAGCGCCGCGTCGAGCGCGGGCCGGTCGAGCGGCAACCGCGGGTCGGCGGCGAGGCGGTCCAGCAGATCCGGTTCCTGCCCCTTCTCCCGCATCGCCAGCGCCACCGTCACCGCATGCTCCTTGATCACCTCGTGCGCCGTCTCGCGTCCCACCCCCGCACGCACCGCCGCGATGAGGATGCGGGTGGTGGCCAGGAACGGCAGGTACCGGTCGAGCTCACGCTGAATGACCGCGGGGTAGGCGCCGAATTCGTCGAGCACGGTCAGGAAGGTCTCGGTCTGCCCGTCGATCGCGAAGAACGCGTCCGGCAGCGCGACCCGGCGCACCACCGAACAGAACACGTCACCCTCGTTCCACTGGGCACCGGCCAGTTCGGCGGCCATCGACGCGTATCCGCGCAGCACCACCTGCAGCCCGTTCACCCGCTCGCAGGACCGGGTGTTCATCTTGTGCGGCATCGCCGATGACCCGACCTGGCCCGGCGCGAAGCCCTCGGTGACGAGTTCGTGGCCCGCCATCAGCCGGATCGTGTGCGCCAGCGACGACGGGCCCGAACCCACCTGCACCAGCGCGGAGATCACGTCGTGGTCGAGGGAGCGCGGGTACACCTGCCCGACGCTGGTGAAGATTTCGCTGAACCCCAGGAACTCGGCGACCCGCCGTTCGAGGTCGGCGAGCCGGGCGGTGTCGCCGTCGAAGAGGTCGAGCATGTCCTGCGCGGTGCCCATCGGCCCCTTGACGCCCCGCAGCGGATACCGGTCGATCAACTCCCGCAGGCGCGTCAGCGCAACGAGCATCTCCTCGGCCGCCGAGGCGAATCGCTTGCCCAGCGTGGTGGCCTGCGCGGCGACGTTGTGGCTGCGGCCCGCCATCACCAGGTCGCGGTAGCTGACGGCGCGCTCGGCCAGCCGGGCCACCACCGCCACACCGTGGGCGTGCACGAGTTCCAGCGATCGCCGGATCTGCAACTGCTCGACGTTCTCGGTGAGGTCCCTGCTGGTCATGCCCTTGTGCACGTGCTCGTGGCCGGCGAGGGCGTTGAACTCCTCGATGCGGGCCTTCACGTCGTGGCGCAGCACCCGCTCGCGCTCCGCGATGGACTGCAGGTCGACCGTCTCGAGCACCCGCTCGTAGTCGGCCACCACGCCGTCGGGCACGTCGACGCCCAGCTCCGCCTGGGCACGCAGCACGGCGAGCCAGAGCCGTCGCTCGGCGACGATCTTGGCCTCCGGCGACCAGATCGCCACCATCTCGTCACTGGCGTACCGATTGGCCAGCACGTTGGGGATCGTCACGAACAGACAGCTTACGACCCGGATAGGGCAGGCTGACCCCATGTACTTCGTCGGACTCGACCTCGCCTGGGGTGAGCGGAACCGGACGGGCGTCGCGGTCGTCGACGCGGACGGCCGGCTGAGGCACATCGGCGCCGCGCAGGACGACGGGAGCATCCTCGCGGCGATCGGTCCCTACGTCGCCGGCGACTGCGTCGTCGCGATCGACGCCCCGCTCATCGTGACGAACCCGACGGGCAACCGGCCCTGCGAAGCCGCACTCAACCGCGATTACCGGGCCTTCCAGGCCGGCGCCCACCCGTCGAACACCGCGAAGCCGGAGTTCGCGAACGGCACCCGCGGCGCACGCCTGGCCGCCGCGATCAATCTCGATCTCGACCCGTTCTCCACCGGGCGCCGCCGGGCGCTGGAGGTGTATCCGCATGCCGCGTCGGTGGCGCTGTTCCGCCTCGGCAGAACCCTGAAATACAAGGACAAGCGCGGACGCAAGTTCGAGAAGATGCAGTCGGAACTGCTCAGGCTGATCGCACTCACCGAGGGACTCGCGAACGCCGACCCCGCGTTGCACGTCGCCGAACACGACGACTGGCAGCGCCTGCGGCAGTCGGTCGAGTCCGCCACCCGCAAGAGCGAATTGCGGCGGGCCGAGGACCCGGTCGATGCGGTGCTGTGCGCCTACGTCGGGCTCTACTCGGTGCGCAGGCCCGGCGACGTCACCGTCTACGGCGACGCGGACACCGGCCACATCCTCACCCCCGCGCTGCCTGCAGGGCTGATACCGCAAGCGGCGCAACCGATTCCGGACGTCGTTCGGGCGGCCATCGCACACTACGAGGCCCGCAGGCCCGGCCTGGTCACCGCCACCGATCACTACCTGCGGCTGGTCACCTCGCTTCTCGACGACGCGGGCATCAACTATCTGAGCGTGACCGCGCGCACCAAGACCGTCGAATCCTTCGCGGCCAAGGCCGAACGTGAGGTCGACGGGCAGCGACTCTTCGGCGACCCGCTGGCCGAGATCACCGACCAGATCGGCCTGCGCGTCATCACGTACCTGCGCGAGGACGTCGACGCCGTCGCCACTCTGCTCACCGACGAGATGCGCCTGCTCGACGACCGCGACATGGGCCTGCAGACGGCGCGAGAGGGCCGGTGGGGTTATGCCAGCAGGCACCTGCTGGTGGGCGTGGAGGGCCAGCAGCAGCCGGCGTCGATCCAGGTTCGCACGGTGCTGCAACACGCGTGGGCCGAGTTCGAGCACGACATCCGTTACAAGGGTTCGATTCCTGCCGAGCACGTTCCGGACCTCGACCGGCGGTTCACGCTGGCGGCCGGTCTGCTCGAACTCGCTGACCGCGAGTTCACCGCGATCCGTGAGCGACTGCGCGTCTCGCTGTCCGACGACGAGATGGCGGCCGAGGAGTCCGGCCAGTCCGCCGATCCCCGGATCGCCACCGCGGTGCTGGCGACGTACCTCGGCAACCGGTACGCCGAGGCCGGCTGGTCACGCACCGACCACTACGGCTGGATCTCCGGGCTGCTGCTCGAACTCGGCATCACCTCGCTCGACGAGCTGACCGCGCTCCTCGACGGGGTGGACGCCGACACGATCGACAAGGCGATGGGTTACCGCTACCCGGCCGGTGCGGTACGCCGACTCGACGACGCGCTGCTGGCGATCTTCCGGGACCGCTATCTGCGACTGCACGGCAACGCCCACCGGGTGGAGCTGTTGCAGAACCGGCTCAAGCGGCTCTCGGGCGGTACGGACTCCTAGTCGGGTGGCTTCCCCAGATGCGGGTCCTTGATGCCGGCGTCGCGGATGCCGAGCTGACGGTTGATCAGCATGGTGATGAAGAAGAGCACGACACCGATGGCGACCAGGATCAGGGCCAGAATGTACTGCTGGGTGGGCCTGCCCGAGAACGGCAGCACCAGGTACAGCGACGCCACGAAGCCGACGATCGGCAGCGCCGTCGGGGTCTTGAAGTGCCCACCCGACGCTTGGACATCGCGCCTCAACACCAGCACCGCGACGTTGACCATCGCGAACACCGCGAGCAGCAGCAGCGACGTGGTGCCGCCGAGGATCGAGATCGCGCTGCTGTTGGCGAACGCCGTCACGTAGAAGATCAAGCCGAAGGCGATCAGCGTGGTGAACAGGATCGCCACCCACGGGGTGAGGCGCCGGGGATGCACCGTGCCCAGCACCGGCGGCAGCACGTGCTGGCGGGACATGCCGTAGATCAATCTGCTCGCCATGAGCATGTTGATCAGCGCGGTGTTCGAGACGGCGAACATCGAGATGTACGGCAGGATCGTCTCGATCGGCAGGCCGGGCGCGCCGGCCTTGACGACCTCCACCAGCGGGGTGTCACTCGCCTCCAGCACGCCGACCGGCACGAGCGCGACGGCGACGATCGCCACGACGACGTAGACCACACCGGCGATGGCGAGCCCCGACAGCAGCACCTTGGGGAAGATCTTCACCGGGTCCTTGGTCTCCTCGGCCATGTTGACCGAGTCCTCGAAGCCCACCATCGCGAAGAACGCCAGCGAGGTGGCGGTGGTGACGGCCAGGAACACGTTCTTGTCCTGTGCGGTCTCGAAGGCCACCACCCGGGAGAAGTCGACGTCTCCGCCGCCGCCGGTGAAGGCCCACAGTCCGACGAAGATGACCAGCAGCAGGCCGGTGATCTCGATGATCGTCAGGACGACGTTGAGCTTGACGCTCTCACCGACACCGCGCAGGTTCACCATGGCGATCAGAGCCATGAAAAGCAGTGCGACGACGACGATCCCGACTTTGCCGAGGCTCCACTGGAATGCGTCGTCGAGCACGGTGTCGAGGTTCGCCGCGAAGAAGCGGGACGCGGTGGAGGCCGAGGTGATGCCCGAACACATCACCACGAAGGCCACCAGGAACGTGACGAACTGGATGCCGAAAGCCTTGTGGGCGTAGAGCGCAGCGCCGGCCGCCTGCGGGTACTTGGTCACCAGTTCGAGATAGCTGAACGCGGTCACGGTGGCGATGAGGAAGGCGACGAGGAACGGGACCCACGCGGCGCCACCCACTTCGGCGGCCACGTCACCGGTGAGCGCGTACACGCCGGTGCCGAGGATGTCACCGACGATGAACAGCAACAGCAGGCCTGGGCCCATGACGCGCCGTAACTGCGGTTGCTCCTCGACGGTTTCGGTCTGACTCATGGGCTCCTCCGTGACGGTTGGTGCCCACCATCATGAGTCAGCGGCGACCGCCACGCAGCGTCATCCGGATTATTAGGTCAGTCGATGGGGGCCAGCACGTCGATCACGTCGACCAGGGTGGCCCTCGCCGTCGCACGGGGCCCGTCGCCGTCGCCCACCAGCGCCGCGACCACCGCCCCGTCCACGGCGCACACCAGCGCGGTGAGGAATTCGGATCGCACGGTCCGGCCGGATCGCTCGACCACTTCGACGACGGCGTCGGTGCGCTGCTGCAGGATTCGGCGTTGCACATCCCGCAGGGCGGGCTGGCGGGCGCAGGCGATGTAGCGCTCGTACCGCGAGATCAGTTCGTCGGAGCCGAAGGTGCCCGGCGATTCGCCGACGAGCAGATCCACCAGCACCTCTGCGGTCGACTCCGCGCCCCGGCGCCGGCGGGACAGGACGGCGACCCGCTGCTGCAGTTCGTCGGCCTCCCGGAGGCCGACGTGTTCCACAGCCTTGGTGACGAGGTCGTCGAGGGAGGAGAAATAGTAGGTCGTCGACGCCAGCGGCAGGCCCGCCCGGCGCGCCACCGCCCGGTGCCGCACCGCGTCGAAGCCCCCTTCGCACAGCAGGTCCGCGGCGGCGCTGACCAGCGCATACCGTCGTCTCTCTCCCTTGGGAGTGACCGCTGCCGTCACGCCTTGCATGCTGCCAGTCACAGCGGAACGACATCGCGGTTTCGGCCAATCATCAGGCTTTGTTCAGGGAGTCGGTCGCCGGCCGGCGGGTCCGGCCGCGATGGCATGATGGCCCGCATGCCTGACGTCAGCCGCCGCGCGATGCTGCGCCTGGGATTGGGCGCGGCCGCCGGCGCGGCAGGCGCCTACGCACTCGGCGCGACGGTGAACACCACGCCGGCCGGTGGGCCGTCGGTGGCGATGACGAGCGCGGGCGCTCCGCTGGCACCGCCGCCCCCGCTGCAGCCGCCGCCCACTGCGGCCCCCACCTACGTCACCGGTTCGTTCGTCTCGGCCGCCCGCGGCGGAGTCGAGACCAACTGGGCGATCGCCCGTCCTCCGGGGCAGTCCGGGCCGCTTCGACCCGTGATCGCGCTGCACGGCAAGGGCGCCGACGCCGCTGAGGTGATGGCGGGCGGAGTGGAACAGGGCCTGGCCCAGGCCGTCGACGCCGGCCTGCCGCCGTTCGCCGTCGTGGCGGTCGACGGCGGCGGGAGTTACTGGCACAAGCGGACTTCCGGTGAGGACTCGGGCGCCATGGTGCTCGATGAGCTGTTACCCATGCTGGGACCGATGGGCCTCGACACCTCGCGGGTCGGCTTCCTCGGGTGGTCGATGGGCGGTTACGGCGCGCTGCTGCTCGGCGCCCGCCTGGGCCCGGCGCGCACGGCGGCGATCTGCGCGGTGAGCCCCGCGCTGTGGACCTCGGCCGGGGCGGCGGCACCCGGCGCATTCGACGGCGCCGAGGATTACTCCGCCAACAGCGTGTGGGGTCTGCCTGCGCTCGCCGACATCCCGATCCGCATCGACTGCGGCGACAGCGACCCGTTCTACGCGGCGACCAAGCAGTTCATCGCGCAGCTGCCCAGCCCGCCCGCGGGCGGCTTCTCGCCGGGCGGACACGACGGTGGGTTCTGGAGCTCGCAGCTGCCCGCCGAGATCGCCTGGATTGCACCGCTGCTCGTCGCCTAGAGCGCGATCCGGCCTTCGGCGGCGGCGAGTCCGATGTCGGTCCGGAAGTGGCTGCCGGGCAGGCGAACCGACTCGATCAGGCGATAGGCCGCGGCGCGGGCGGCCGACAGGTCCGCACCGGTGCCCACCACCG
>NZ_JAUMSQ010000190.1:0-3374 GCF_030519285.1 Mycolicibacterium arseniciresistens | reverse complement strand
GAGTCCGATGTCGGTCCGGAAGTGGCTGCCGGGCAGGCGAACCGACTCGATCAGGCGATAGGCCGCGGCGCGGGCGGCCGACAGGTCCGCACCGGTGCCCACCACCGACAGCACCCGACCGCCGGACGAGACGACGGCGCCGTCGTCGCGGCGCGCCGTACCGGCATGCAGCACGCCGTCGGCCTCCGACCCGGTGATCGCGTCGCCGACCCGCGCTCGGCCGGGGTAGTTCTCGGCCGCGAGCACCACCGTCACCGCCGCGCCCTCTTGCCAGCGCAGTTCGCCGAAGCCGGCCAGCTGCCCGGTGGCGGCGGCGCGCAGGAGCTGACCCAGCGGGCTGTCCAGCAGCGCCAGCACCGACTGCGTCTCGGGGTCGCCGAATCGGCAGTTGAACTCGACCACCGCCGGCCCGCGGGACGTGATGGCCAGCCCGGCGTACAGCAGCCCGGAGAACGAGCTGCCTCGCCGGACCAGTTCCGCGGCAACGGGTTTGACGATGTCGTCGACGATCTGCGTGGTGACATCGTCGGGCAGCCACGGCAGCGGCGCGTAGGCGCCCATGCCACCGGTGTTGGGTCCGCTGTCGTTGTCCCCGACGCGCTTGAAGTCCTGCGCGGGCAGCAGGGGTACGACGGTCTCGCCATCGACGACGCAGAACAGCGACACCTCGGGACCGTCGAGGAAGGACTCGAGCAGCACCGGGTGGCCGGCGTCGAGCAGACCGGCGGCGTGCGCGCGCGCGGCGTCGCGGTCGGCCGTCACCACCACGCCCTTGCCGGCAGCCAGTCCGTCGTCCTTGACCACCCACGCCGGATCCCCCGCCGCCGGCCCGAACCGGTCGAGCGCCTCGTCGAGGCGAGCGGGGGTGTCCACGATCTCGCTCGTGGCGGTGCGCACGCCGGCGGCGGTCATCACGTCCTTGGCGAACGACTTCGAGCCCTCGATGCGGGAGGCGTCCTTAGTCGGCCCGAAGCAGTCGATGCCTGCCGCACGCACCGCGTCGGCCACGCCGAGCACCAGTGGCACTTCCGGACCCACCACCACCAGGTCGGCGCCGATGCGTTGCGCCAGTTTCGTCACCGCCTCGCCCGAGGTCACGTCGACGTCGTACTGGTCGGCGATGACCGCGGTGCCGGCGTTGCCGGGCGCGACGGCCAGGGTCTCGACCTCCGGGTCGCGACGCAGCGCGAGCAGCAGGGCGTGTTCGCGGGCGCCGGATCCGATCACCAGGACGTGCACAGTCGACAACCCTAACGCGCCCGACCGGGCATACACTTGACAGCAGAGTGTATGGTCGTGGTGAACGTGGCCCGCGTCACACAAGGAGGTATTCGCCGTGACCACCATGGAGAGCCGCTGTCCGTTCGGACCCGGGTATGACTTCACCGACCCCGACGTCCTGCTCAAGGGCATCCCGGTCACCGAATTCGCCGAACTGCGCCGCACGGCGCCGGTGTGGTGGAACGAGCAGGCCGAGTCGATCTTCGACGACGGCGGCTACTGGGTGATCAGCCGGCACGAGGACATCAAGTCGATCTCGCGCAACGGCGACCTGTGGTCGACCAACCGCAAGGGCGCGGTGATGCGGCTGCCCGAAGGGGTCACCAGCGAGCAGCTCGACCTGACCAAGGCGCTGCTGATCAACCACGACGCCCCGGAACACACCCGGCTGCGCAAGATCGTCTCGCGGCTGTTCACGCCGCGGTCGGTCGCCGCGCTGGAGGAGCGGCTCGCGGTGGCCGCCCGCGAGATCGTCAGCGCCGCAAGAGAACGAAACTCCGGCAATTTTGTCGACGATGTCGCGATGCCGCTCCCGCTGCAGGCCATCGCCGATCTGATCGGCGTGCCGGAAGCCGACCGCGAGCGGCTCTTCCACTGGACGAACTCGATCATGAACACCGACGATCCGGACTTCGACTCGGACCCGACGACCGCCAACGCCGAGTTGATGGGTTACGCCTACACGATGGCCGAGGAGCGCAGGCGCTGCCCGGCCGACGACATCGTCACCCGGCTGATCGAGGCCGACATCGACGGTGAGTCGCTCGGTGACGTCGAGTTCGCGTTCTTCGTGATCCTGCTGGCGGTGGCGGGCAACGAAACCACCCGGAATGCCATGACCCACGGCATGAATGCCTTCTTCGAACACCCCGACCAGTGGGAGCTGTTCAAGCGCGAACGGCCGAACACCGCGGTCGACGAGATCGTCCGCTGGGCCACCCCGGTGCACTGCTTCCAGCGCACCGCCCTCGCCGACGTCGAGCTCGGCGGCGTGACGATCCGCGAGGGGCAGCGCGCCGGCCTGTTCTACAGCTCGGCCAACTACGACGAGGACGTCTTCGAGAACCCCTTCCGCTTCGACATCCTGCGCGACCCGAACCCGCACCTCGGCTTCGGCGGCAACGGCGCACACTTCTGCATCGGTGCGAACCTGGCCCGCATGGAGATCAAGCTGATCTTCAACGAGATCGCCGACCAGATACCGGACATCGCGAAGCTGGCGGAGCCACAGCGGCTGCGATCGGGCTGGATCAACGGGGTGAAAGACCTACAGGTCAGCTATCGCGGCTGAGCACACCGGCTGACGTACCATCGGCCCATGCGCACCCACGGCTGGTCAGGCGCGGCGCCCGCGTCCGACGAGGAGGCCGTCGCGCGCATCCTCGCCGCGGCGGGCAGGGCGATCGACGAGCGCGGCGCCGACATCAGCATCGCCGACGTGGCCCGCACCCTTGGCGTCACGCGGCAGACCGTGTACCGGTACTTCCCCAGCACCGAAGCGCTGCTCGTCGAGGCGGCGGTGCACGCGGCCGCCGACTTCCTCGAGCGGCTCGCGACGCACCTGCAGGGCATCACCGATCCGGTCGAGGCGGTCGCAGAGGCGATCGCCACCGCACTGGAGTGGCTGCCCAAGGACAAGCACATCGGCCTGCTCGTCACGCCGGGCCGGGCCGACGCCCACAGCGAGTCGGTGACCTCAGACGTCGCCCAGCAATTCGCGAACGCGATGCTGCGCCGGTTCGACGTCGACTGGACCGGTCTCGGCTACACCGACCACGAACTCGACGAGCTCGCCGAACACCTGCTGCGGATCATCCAGTCGTTCGTCGTCGACCCCGGCCGGCCGCCCCGCACGGGCGAGGACCTGCGCGCCTATCTGCGCCGCTGGGTGGGCGGCGCGGTCGCGCCGCGCCAGCTTCCGTCGTAGCCTAGCCGGCGCCGCGGACGTCCCCTTACACCCTCGAAATAGTCTGCCCCCCAGGGGTTTCAGTAGTCACGACGCGTCTCGAAATGTCTTCGAGAGCTCACATGAAATACGTCGCCATTCTCTGTCTTGAGTCAAGAAGTCGGCAGGTTTTTCTGTGGGTGGGTGT
>NZ_JAUMSQ010000019.1:0-24516 GCF_030519285.1 Mycolicibacterium arseniciresistens | reverse complement strand
GCGGCCCCCCCCCCCCCCCCGCCACTTTCTTCTCTTCAGCCCCTCTGATGTGTTCCGCCCCGCAGAGAACTTCGGCCTCTCCTGTAACGCGTGACGCCGGTCACACGACTCACCGGATAAGTCACGAGGTCGGGGAAGGACCGCTATGACCGTCAACTGCACGAACGGCATCATCGGCGCACTGCGAAAAGTGCTGGTCCGGGTAGGCTGGCTCGCCGCCATCGCGGCGGTGATCGCTGTGGCGCCCATGCTGCTGTCCCCGGCGACGGCGAATGCCGACTCGCTGAACTGGGATGCGATCGCCGAATGCGAGTCGGGCGGCAACTGGTCGACCAACACCGGCAACGGGCACTACGGCGGCCTTCAATTCAAGCCGTCGACCTGGGCAGCACATGGCGGCATGGGTAACCCGGCGACCGCCCCGCGGTCCGAGCAGATCCGGGTGGCCGAACGGGTGCTCGCCAAGCAGGGCATCGGCGCCTGGCCCAAGTGTGGTCCCCGTGGCGGTGCGCCGGCGATCTGGACTGTCGGCGGCCCTGCCCCCGCGCCCGCCGCGGGCGGCTGCGACGCGATCCGCACCGGGAGCGTGTTCGGCCTGTTCGACCTGCGCCGGCTGTGTTCGTCGGTGCTCAGCCCGCTGACGTCGCTGAGCGTGCCACGCTGACCTCGTTGCCCTGCGGGTCGACCAGCTGATCCGGCCCGTCCTCGACCGCGCCGGCGGCGAGCAGGTGGCCGGCGCCCCGCACGACCGTCGGCCGCCAGCGGTTCGGCCCGACCCGCTCGTCGTCCACCCGGACGAACTTCCAGATCAGACCCTCCCAGCCCGCACAGCCCCGCAGCCAGCGCGGCGTGCCGTCCGGCCCGTCATCGACACGAGCACCAACCAGCGGCGCCCACCACGCCGCCAGTGCTTCGGGCCGGTCGCTGTCGGTACACACCGCGAACGCCTCCGCAGGCGCGTCGGGGGGCAGCGCCGGCTCCGGGAAGGCGCAGAACTCGTTGCCCTCGATGTCGGCGAGCGTGACCCAGCCAGGCAGATGAGCGGCGATCAGCCGGGCGCCGAGTGCGATCAGCCGGTCCGGATCGTCGACGCGGACATCGAGGTGCACGCGGTTCTTCGCCGCTATCGGGCCTTGCTGCTGCAGGTGGAAGTGCAGCAGCCGCTGTTGCTGCCGGACGCCGAGCACGCCCACCCAGAACTCGCGCAGCGCCGCCGGGTCTGCTGCGTCGACCGCAAGCGGGCCGAGGACGACGCTCACCGCGGCGGATCGCCGGGCATCGCGAACGCCGAGCGGGCCGCAACCGATGCCAGGTGACGGGCCAGCACCGCTTCCGGCATGAGCACCGAGGCCCGGCTGGCCGCGGCGCTGAGCAGCGCGGGACGCAGGTTGATCACCCGGCCGATCATCGCGGCCTCGCGCACCAGTGCCCGCGTCCGCGGCCGCCGGAACCGCGCGTACTCCGCGAACGCCGTCGGCAGGTCGGCGCACCGGTGCACCATCCCGGCGAGGACCACCGCATCCTCGAGGCCCTGGCAGCCGCCCTGGCCCAGGTGCGGCCGCATCGGATGGGCGGCGTCACCGACCAGCACCACAGGGCCCCGTGACCACTGACGCGCGAAGTCGCGGTCGTAGAGGTCGTTGCGGAGCACGTCACCCTCGACCGTCGCAGCCAACAGCGCGGGGATCGGCTCCGCCCACGAGGCGAACCGTTGCCTGAGGTGGTTGAGTTCACCTCCCGGCGCCGTGCCGCCCTCGGCTGCCCGCTCGGTGGCGAACCAATAGGTGTGGTCGGGGCCCAGCGGCACGTGGCCGACCTCACGCCCCGCACCCATCGTCTCGCCCGCGAGATCGGGATCGAGAGGGTAGGCGGCGATCGCCCGCCATGCCGTGTAGCCGGTGTAGCGGTGGTTCAGCTGCCCGTTCAGGTGGCGCGCCACCACCGACCCGACGCCGTCGGCGCCGACGACGGCGTCCACGTCGCGCACCGTCGCATCCGACAGGACGACCCGCACGCCGGCGGCGGTGAGGACCAGTTCGTCGGCCGACAGTCCGGTCTCGACGGTGCCCGGGCGCAGCGCCCCGGCCAGGATCTCGGTGAGCGCATTGCGCCGGATCACGACAAGGGGCTCGCCAAGCGCCCGCACCATGCGCTCGGCGGCGGGGCGGCGCAGCCACGACCCGTCCTTCCAGCGCATCGCGCCCGCGGTGACACGCCCGCCCGCTTCGCGCACCGCGTCGCCGAGGCCGATCTCGTCGAGCGCCGCCAGCGCGTTGGGCCATATGCTGATGCCGGCCCCGGTGCCGGTGTCGGTCTTCGCCTCGGCGATCGCGACGTCGTGTCCGCGCTGCTGCAGGGCCACCGCGGTGGCCAGGCCGGCGATGCCGGCGCCGACGATCAGTATCCGCTGCGCCATCGGTCGAACGTAGCGTGTGCTACCAACGGGACATGACTGCCGCCGCCGACACGACGCCCTTCGCAGACCTCGACGAGTACCTCGCGCTGCCGCGGGTGTCCGGCCTCGCGGTGTCCCCGGACGGGCGCCGGGTGGTGACCACCATCGCCGAACTCGACAAGAGCCGCACCGAATTCGTCTCTGCGATCTGGGAACTGGATCCGGCCGGCGAGCAGCCGGCGAGACGGCTGACCCGCGGGGCCAAAGGGGAGTCGGCACCGGCGTTCACCGCCGACGGCGATCTGCTGTTCGTGGCGGCGCGCCCCGCACCCGGCGACGACAGCCCGCCCGCGCGTCTGTGGCGCTTGCCCGCGGCCGGCGGAGAGGCGGTCGAAGTGCTCGCGCCGGCAGGCGGTGTGGCCGGGGTGCGCACCGCCCGGGGAGCCGACACGACCATCGTCACCGTGCCGCTGCTGACCGCGGCCACCGACATCGGCGACGATGCGAGGCGGCGGGCGCTTCGGAAGGACAGCAAGGTGACGGCCGTGCTGCACAGCGGGTACCCGGTGCGTCACTGGGACCACGACCTGGGGCCGGATCACCCCCACCTTCTCGATACCGCCGGCCCGCGCGATCTCACACCCGAACCCGGTGCGGCGCTCAATGACTGCACCTTCGACGTGAGCGCCGACGGCAGGTTCGCCGTGACCACGTGGGATGTGCGCGGACCCGGCGCATCCGTGCGCCGAATGCTGGTGCGCGTCGACGTCGCGACGGGGGAGCGCACGCCGCTCGCCGAGGACGCCGGTGCGGACCTGGGGCTGCCCGCCATCGCGCCGGACGGCTCCGCGGTGGCGTTCACCCGCGAGACGTACTCCACGCCGACGCAGGCGCCACGAATCACGTTGTGTCTGCTCAGATTCGACGACGCACAGTTCGTCGAGCTGACCGCCGACTGGGACCGGTGGCCGTCCTCGGTGACCTGGACCGCGGACTCCGCGGCGCTGATCGTCACGGCCGACGATGCCGGCCGCGGGCCGGTGTTCCGCGTCGATCCGGCGACCGGCGCCGTGGACCGCATCACCGGCGACGACCACACCTACACCGATGTGCGCACCGCGCCCGGCGGAGTGATCTACGCGCTGCGCAGTTCCTATGCCGCCCCGCCGCATCCGGTGCGCATCTCCGCCGACGGCACGGTCACCGTCCTCGCCGCCGTCGACACGCCCCCGTTGCCCGGGACGCTCACCGAGGTGACGGCCACCGCCGCCGACGGCGCAACCGTCCGGTCCTGGTTGACGCTGCCGGACGCGGCGCCCGACGCGGCACCGGCGCCGCTGGTGCTGTGGGTGCACGGCGGCCCGCTCGGCAGTTGGAACACCTGGCACTGGCGGTGGAATCCGTGGCTGCTCACCGCGCAGGGCTATGCGGTTCTGCTGCCGGATCCCGCGCTGTCCACCGGCTACGGCCAGCACTTCGTCCAACGAGGCTGGGGAGCATGGGGATCCGCGCCCTACACCGACCTGATGGCGGCCACCGACGCGGCATGCGCCCACCCGCGCGTCGACGGCACCAGGACCGCAGCCATGGGCGGGTCCTTCGGCGGCTACATGGCGAACTGGATCGCCGGCCACACCGACCGGTTCGCCGCGGTGGTGACGCACGCCAGCCTGTGGGCGCTCGACCAGTTCGGCCCCACCACCGACGGCGCCTACTGGTGGGCGCGGGAGATGACCCCCGAGATGGCCGCCGCCAACTCCCCGCACCACCACGTCGCAGGCATCGGGACGCCGATGCTGGTCATCCACGGCGACAAGGACTACCGCGTGCCGATCGGGGAGGCGTTGCGGCTGTGGTACGAACTGCTCACCGACTCCGCGCTGCCTGCCGACGAGCACGGCGACACCGCGCACCGGTTCCTGTACTTCCCCACGGAGAATCACTGGGTGCTCAACCCCGCGCACGCCAAACTCTGGTACCAGGTGGTGCTGGCATTCCTGGACCAGCACGTGCTCGGCCGGCACGTCGAGCGGCCGGAACTGCTCGGGTAGCGTCGGGCACATGAGCCAGGAACAGCGTCAATTCGACATCGTCCTGTACGGGGCCACCGGCTTCGCCGGCCGGCTCACCGCCGAGTACCTGGCCCGCGCCGGCGGGGACGCGCGCATCGCGCTGGCCGGGAGATCGCAGGACAAGCTGCTCGCGGTCCGCGACTCGCTCGGCCCGAACGCCGCGGACTGGCCGCTGATCAGCGCGGACGCCTCGCAGCCGTCGACCCTCGACGCGATGGCCGCGCAGACCCGCGTGGTGATCACGACCGTCGGCCCGTACACCCGTTACGGCCTGCCCTTGGTCGCGGCCTGTGCCGCGGCGGGCACCGACTACGCCGACCTGACCGGTGAGACGATGTTCATCCGCGACAGTATCGACCACTACCACAAGCAGGCCGCCGACACCGGTGCACGGATCGTGCATTCCTGCGGATTCGATTCCGTGCCATCCGATCTCACGGTGTACGCGTTGTATCGCAAGGCCGTCGAGGACGGCGCGGGCGACCTCGGCGACACCACGCTGGTGGTCCGCTCGTTCGCCGGCGGAGTGTCCGGGGGGACGCTCGCATCGATGACCGAGGTGATGCGCACGGCGGCCTCGGACCCCGATGCCCGGCGGCAGATGATCGACCCGTACACCCTGACTCCGGACCGCGCCGCCGAACCGGAACTCGGCGCCCAACCCGACCTGCGGTGGCGGCGCGGCGCCGAGATCGCGCCCGAACTGGCCGGGTACTGGACCACGGCATTCGTGATGGCGGCGGCCAACACCCGGATCGTGCGGCGCAGCAACGCCTTACTGGAATACCCCTACGGCCGCCGGTTCGAGTACGGCGAGGTGATGAGCGTGGGCCGGTCGGTCGCCGCTCCCGCCGCCGCGGCGCTCGGCGCGGGCGTCAACGGCGCGGTGTTCGCGCTGGGCACGCGCTTCTTCGACAAGCTGCCCCGCAAGGCCGTCGAGCGCGTCCTGCCCAAGGCGGGCACCGGGCCGAGCGAGAAAGCCCGGGAGCAGGGCCACTACACGGTGGAGACCTACACCACGACCACCAGCGGCGCCCGCTACGTCAGCCGGATGTCCCAGCAGGGCGATCCCGGCTACAAGGCGACGTCGGTGCTGCTCGGCGAGTGCGGGCTGGCGCTGGCGTTCGACCGTGACAAGCTGTCCGACCTGCGGGGAGTGCTCACCCCTGCGGCGGCGATGGGCGACGCCCTGCTGGCCAGGTTCCCGGTGGCCGAGGTCTCGCTGGAGACGTCGCGGCTGGGCTGAGCCGGCCCGGCCGAACAGACGTCGGACAAGATCAGGTCAACTAGGGTGACCACCATTGGCGCTTCAGCGACGAAGGTGGGAAACATGGCAGGCCTCGACGAACTCTTCGCACAGATCCCGGTTCAGGACATCGCCAGGCAACTCGGCGCCGATCAGGGTGAGGTGGACAACGCCATCCGCACGCTTGTGCCCGCACTCGTGGGTGGCGTCCAGGAGAACGTGCAGGCGGACAGCATCGACTCCAGTGAGCTCGAGTCCGCGGTCCACCAGCAGGCCGCGAGCGGGCTGCTCGACGGCGGTGTCAGCGTGGACCAGGTCGACAAGAAGGACGGCGACAAGATCGTCGCGAACATCTTCGGCGGCAACGACAGCGGCGCGGTCGCCTCGGCGCTCGGGGGCAAGGGCGCCGGCGGCAGCGATCTGATCAAGCAACTCCTACCCATCCTCGCCCCGATCGTGCTCGCCTACATCGGCAAGCAGCTCTCCCAGAAGCAGTCCGCCCCCGCGGAGGCGCCGCAGCAGCAGTCCTCGGGCGGAGGGCTCGGCGACGTGCTGGGCAGCATCCTCGGCGGCTCCGGTGGCGGCGGCGGAGACAACCCGCTGGGCAGCATCCTGGGCAGCGTGCTCGGCGGCAACCAGGGCGGCGGCAACCAGGGCAACGTGATCGGCGAGATCCTCGGCGGCATGCTGGGCGGCAAGAAATAGGCGCACCACCGCCGCCCCCGAACTGGACACCGGCGCCGGGTGAGTACGGGCCGAACCCGTACGGCGCGCCGCCGTATGCACCGCAGGCCGCGCAGCAGTCGTTGATCAGCCGCTTCCTGCGGCGGCCGCCCGGGTGGCTGCTCGCCGGCGCCGCACTGCTGTGCGCCGCCGCCTTCTGCTGGGCGAACAGTTCACTGGGGACGGCGTTCGGCACCGCGTTACTGGCCTTCGGCGCCACTTCCGTCGTGGTCGCCTGCTGGCTCTTCCGGACCGTCGCCAGTGCGATCACCGCCAGGCGCTTCTTCGCCCGAACCCTCGTCGTGCCGTTGATCTTCGGCGCCACCGCGGTCCTCATCGGCGTGGACGCGCCTGCGCGCCTGCGCTTCGCCCAGGCGCGACCCGGCTTCGAGCACGCCGTCACCTCGATCGAGGGCGGCGCGGATCCCGCGCGTTTCGCCGGCCGGATCGGGACGTACCGGGTCAGTCAGATCAGCACGTACGGCCGTGACGTGTACTTCACCATCCCGGGTGGGTTCCTCGGCACCAACGGACTGGCGTATCTGCCGGACGGGCCGTCCGAGTCCGAGCATCAAGGTGAGTTGAACAGCATTGAGACGCCGTTCACAGGCCCGTGGTACAAGTTCAGCCGCGCCTGGGACTGACCAGGACCCGTGGGGCCTCCGTGCACGTCGATCCCTAGAATTGACCGGTGACCGCCACCCCTGACGCCCGAGCCGACGCCCTGCCCAAACAGTGGGACCCGGCCGCGGTAGAGGACGAGCTGTACCGGGGATGGGTGGAAGCCGGCTACTTCCGGGCCGACCCGTCCAGTGGCAAGCCGCCGTACTCCATCGTGCTGCCGCCGCCGAACGTGACCGGCAGCCTGCACATGGGCCACGCCCTGGACCACACATTGATGGACGCTCTGACCCGGCGCAAGCGGATGCAGGGCTACGAGGTGCTGTGGCTGCCCGGCATGGACCACGCCGGTATCGCCACCCAGACCGTGGTCGAGAAGCAACTGGCCGTCGACGGCAAGACCAAGGAGGACTTCGGCCGGGAACTGTTCATCGACAAGGTCTGGGACTGGAAGCGCGAATCGGGCGGCACGATCGGCGGCCAGATGCGCCGCCTCGGCGACGGAGTGGACTGGAGTCGGGACCGTTTCACCATGGACGACGGCCTGTCACGGGCGGTGCGCACCATCTTCAAACGGCTCTACGACGCCGGACTGATCTACCAGGCCGAGCGGCTGGTGAACTGGTCACCGGTGCTGCAGACCGCGATCAGCGACCTCGAGGTGAAGTACGAGGACGTCGAGGGCGAGCTGGTGTCGTTCCGCTACGGCTCCATGAACGACGACGAACCCCACATCGTGGTGGCCACCACCCGGATGGAGACGATGCTCGGCGACACCGCGATCGCCGTGCACCCCGACGACGACAGGTACCGCCATCTGGTGGGCCGGACTCTGCCGCACCCGTTCGTCGACCGCGAGCTGATCGTCGTCGCCGACGAGCACGTCGACCCCGAATTCGGCACCGGCGCCGTGAAGATCACCCCCGCGCACGATCCGAACGACTTCGAGATCGGGCTGCGCCACCAGCTGCCGATGCCGACGATCATGGACACCACGGGTCGGATCGCCGACACCGGAACCGAATTCGACGGCATGGATCGATTCGAGGCGCGGGTGCGGGTGCGCGAGGTGCTCGCCGCGCAGGGCCGCGTCATCGCCGAGAAGCGGCCGTACCTGCACAGCGTCGGACACTCCGAGCGCAGTGGCGAACCGATCGAGCCGCGGTTGAGCCTGCAGTGGTGGGTGAAGGTGGAATCGCTGGCCAAGGCCGCAGGTGACGCCGTACGCAACGGCGACACCGTGATCCACCCGCCCAGCCTGGAGCCCCGGTGGTTCGCCTGGGTCGACAACATGCACGACTGGACCATCTCCCGGCAGCTGTGGTGGGGCCACCGGATCCCCATCTGGCACGGCCCCGACGGCCAGACGGTGTGCGTGGGCCCCGACGAGACCCCGCCGCAGGGCTGGGAACAGGACCCCGACGTCCTCGACACCTGGTTCTCCTCGGCGCTGTGGCCGTTCTCCACACTCGGGTGGCCGGAGCGCACCGCCGAACTCGAGACGTTCTATCCGACCACCGTGCTGGTCACCGGCTACGACATCCTGTTCTTCTGGGTGGCCCGGATGATGATGTTCGGCACCTTCGTCGCCGACGATCCGGCGATCACCCTCGACGGGCAGCGGCGTGCGCAGGTGCCTTTCGAGAACGTGTTCCTGCACGGCCTGATCCGTGACGAGCACGGCCGCAAGATGAGCAAGTCCCGCGGCAACGGCATCGACCCGCTGGAGTGGGTGGAGATCTTCGGCGCCGACGCGCTGCGATTCACCCTGGCCCGCGGCGCCAGCCCCGGCGGCGACCTGTCCATCGGTGAGGACCATGCCCGGGCGTCGCGCAACTTCGCCACCAAGCTGTTCAACGCCACCCGGTTCGCGCTGATGAATGGTGCCGCCCCGGCCCCGCTGCCCGATGCCGCCGCGCTGACCGACGCCGACCGCTGGATCCTCGGCCGACTCGAAGAGGTTCGGGCAGAGGTGGATTCGACGCTGGACAGCTACGAGTTCAGCAAAGCGTGTGAGTCGCTGTACCACTTCGCCTGGGACGAATTCTGCGACTGGTACGTGGAACTCGCGAAAGTGCAACTCGGCGAGGGCGTTTCACACACGACGGCGGTGCTCGCCGCGGTGCTCGACACCCTGCTCAAACTCCTGCACCCCGTGATGCCGTTCGTCACCGAGGTGCTGTGGAAGGCGCTCACCGACGGGGAGTCGCTGGTGATCGCGGACTGGCCGAAGCCCGCCGCATTCGCCCCCGATGCGGTTGCTGCGCAACGCGTCGCCGACATGCAGAGGCTCATCACCGAGGTGCGCCGGTTCCGCAGCGACCAGGGGCTCGGAGACCGCCAGCGGGTTCCCGCCCGGCTGTCCGGCGTCTCCACGGCCGGTCTCGAGGCACAGGTGCCCGCGGTGCGGTCGCTGGCCTGGCTCACCGACGCCGAAGCGGGGTTCACCGCCTCGGCCGCCGTCGAGGTGCGGCTCTCCGGCGGCACGGTCGTCGTCGAACTCGACACCTCCGGCACCGTCGACGTGGAAGCCGAACGCAAGCGGTTGCAGAAGGACCTGGCGGCCGCCGAGAAGGAGCTGACGCAGACCACGGGCAAGCTCGGTAACGACGCCTTCCTGTCGAAGGCGCCCGAAGCCGTGATCGAGAAGATCCGGTCCCGTCAGCAGCTGGCCCGCGAAGAGGTCGAGCGGATCTCGGGCCGTCTGGCTGCCCTGCGATGACGGTCGAGCCGACCCCCGACGAGATCGCCGCCCTGCTGCAGGTCGAGCACCTGCTCGACCAGCGCTGGCCGGAGACCAAGCTCGAGCCGAGCACGACGCGCATCAGCGCGCTGCTCGAACTGCTCGGTTCGCCACAGCGCGGGTACCCGTCGATCCACATCGCGGGCACCAACGGCAAGACCTCGGTGGCCCGCATGGTCGACGCCCTGCTCACGGCCCTGCACCGGCGGACCGGACGCACCACCAGCCCGCACCTGCAGTCGGCGGTGGAGCGCATCTCGATCGACGGCGCACCGATCACACCGGCGCAGTACGTCGAGACGTACCGCGAGATCGAACCGTTCGTCGAACTCGTCGACCAGCAGTCCGAGGCCGCCGGCGGCCCCAAGATGAGCAAGTTCGAGGTGCTCACCGCGATGGCGTTCGCGGCGTTCGCCGACGCGCCGATCGAGGTGGCCGTGGTGGAGGTCGGCATGGGTGGGCGCTGGGACGCCACCAATGTCGTCACCGCGCCCGTCGCCGTCATCACCCCGATCGGCCTCGACCATGCCGACTACCTCGGCGGAACCATTGCCGAGATCGCCGCCGAGAAGGCGGGCATCATCGTCCGGCAGGACCAGGACGACCTGGTGCCCACCGACACCGTGGCGGTGATCGCGCGCCAGGCGCCCGAGGCCATGGAGGTGCTGCTGGAGCAGACGGTGCGCGCCGACGCCGCGGTCGCCCGGGAGGATTCCGAGTTCGCGGTGCTGAGCCGCCAGGTGGCCGTCGGCGGGCAGCTGCTGGAACTGCAGGGGCTGGGCGGCCGGTACTCCGACATCTTCCTCCCGCTGCACGGCGAACATCAGGCACACAACGCGGTGCTCGCGCTGGCCGCGGTGGAGGCGTTCTTCGGGGCGGGCGCGTCACGCCAGCTCGATGTCGAGGCGGTGCGGGCCGGATTCGCCGCGGTGTCCAGCCCCGGCCGGCTGGAGCGCATGCGCAACGCGCCGACGGTGTTCATCGACGCCGCACACAACCCGGCCGGAGCGGCGGCGCTGGCGTCGGCGCTGGGCGACGAGTTCGACTTCCGGTTCCTGGTCGGCGTCGTGTCGGTGATGGCGGACAAGGACGTCGACGGCATCCTCGCGGCACTGGAGCCGGCGTTCGACCAGATCGTGGTGACGCACAACGGTTCTCCGCGCGCCCTCGAGGTCGACGCGCTGGAGCTGCTGGCCCAGGAGCGGTTCGGCCCCGACCGGGTGCTCACCGCCGCCACGCTGCCCGACGCGATCGAGGCGGCCACCGCGCTCGTCGAGGAGGCCGGTCAGGAGGGCGAGGGACTGTCCGGCGCGGGCATGGTGATCACCGGTTCGGTCGTGACCGCCGGCGCGGCCCGCACGCTCTTCGGACGGGACCCGCAATGAGCGAACAGCCCGTGCCGCAGGGTCCCGACCCGTGGCGCAGTTTCCGCGGCGTGATGGCAGGCACGCTGATCCTCGAGGCGATCGTGGTGCTGCTGGCGCTGCCGGTGGTCGCGGTCGGCGAACCGGGCCTGACGCCGCCGAGCATCGGCTACCTCGTCGGCCTCGCGGTGCTGATGGTGCTGCTGGCGGGGCTGCAGGGACGGTCGTGGGCGATCTGGGCGAACCTCGGGCTGCAGCTGCCGGTGATCGCCGGTGCGGTGCTGCACGGCGCGATCGGATTCATCGGGGTGCTCTTCGCCGGGGTGTGGCTGCTGATCCTGTACCTGCGGGCCGAGGTGAAACGGCGCCAGGACCACGGATTGTTGCCGGGCCAGCAGCCGCCCGCCGTCGGGCCGCAGGGACGCGACTCGGACGATGGCGTTCAGGAGTGACCGGTACGCTCTCATTCCGTGACTGAGCGGACCCTGGTACTCATCAAGCCCGACGGTGTGAAGCGTCGCCTGGTCGGAGAGATCCTGAGCAGGATCGAGCGCAAGGGGCTGACCATCGCGGCCCTCGAGCTGAAGACCGTGAGCGAGGAACTCGCGCGCAAGCACTACGCCGAACACGAGGGGAAGCCGTTCTTCCCGTCGCTGCTCGAGTTCATCACCTCCGGACCGGTGCTCGCCGCCGTCGTCGAGGGACCGCGCGCCGTTGCCGCCTTCCGCCAGATCGCCGGCGGAACCGACCCCGTCGAGAAGGCCGTGCCCGGCACGATCCGCGGCGACCTGGCCCTCGTCACCCAGGACAACCTGGTCCACGGCTCGGATTCGCCCGACTCCGCGGTGCGCGAGATCGAGCTCTGGTTCCCGGGCGGCTAGACCGGCCGAACCGCGAGTTTGCGGCGCTTGGTCGGTCGGGCGCCGATGGTGTGGGATACTGGTCTCGGGTGAGCGGCCTTCATCCGAGGCCGGCCCACCCGAATGAAGACTTCGACGAGCGCGACCACCGTCCCGAACGGTGTGGCGCAGACCGTCCAGCCGTCATTCAGCCAGGCACCGAGTAGGTCCTGACCTGGGGCCGCCCGGAGCGAGACCACAACAAGTCCGGAGAAGTGACCGCCGGGCACAAGAGCGCAAGCCCTCGCGTGGCCGCGTCGATACGACGCGCCCGGGGGCTCGAGGAGAATACGTGGCCGACAGTGACAACTTTGCAGCCCACACCGAAGAGCCTTCAGCGGCGGAGCCGGCGACACCGGCCCAGCCGCAGGACGGCCTGCCTGACCGGCTGAGGGTCCATTCGCTGGCCAGGGTGCTCGGCACCACCAGCAAGCGGGTGCTCGACGCGCTGGCGCAGTTCGACGGCCGCACGCGCAGCGCGCACTCGACCATCGACAAGAGCGACGCCGAACGCGTGCGCGACGCCCTGGCATCGGCAGAGGGCGACGGCGCCGCGGAAGCGCCTGCGACCGAGCAGCCGTCGGACCGGCCCGCCGAGGCGGCTTCCGAACCGGCCGCCGAGGCGGCTGCCGAACCGGCCGCCGAGCAGCAGGGCGAACCGGCCGCCGCCGAGGAACCCGAATCCCGGCTGATGCTGGAGACGGCTCCCACCCCCGCCGCCTACCTTCCGCTGTTCGTCGCGCCGCAGCCGGTCACGGCCGAGGCGCCGGACGACGATGACGACGACGACGAGGACGACGAGCCCGAGACGGCGTCGGACTCCGATGACGACCAGGCCGACCGGCCCGCCGCACGCAGGCGCAGGCGCGGACGCCGTGGCCGTGGCCGCGGCCGCGGCGAGCAGAACGACGACGCCGGTGACTCCGAGGGCGACGACCAGCCCGACAATCAGGACGAATCCGCCGATCAGGACAACGGGGACGACTCCGACGACGACAACGGCGACGACGACGGCCAGGACTCCGAAGGCGCCACCCGCCGCCGGCGCAGGCGCCGCCGCCGCAAGTCGGGCACCGGCGACGACGGTGAGTCGGGCTCTCCCGACGACCCGCCGAACACCGTCGTGCACGAACGGCCTCCGCGGGAGAAGTCGGCGAAGAACGCCAAGGACCCCGACGAGATCCAGGGCATCAGCGGGTCCACCCGGCTGGAAGCCAAGCGGCAGCGCCGCCGCGACGGTCGCGACGCGGGCCGCCGCCGGCCGCCGATCCTGTCCGAGGCGGAGTTCCTCGCGCGCCGCGAGGCCGTCGAACGCGTGATGGTGGTGCGCGACAAGGTCCGCAGCGAACCTCCCCACGAAGGCGCGCGCTACACCCAGATCGCCGTGCTCGAGGACGGCGTCGTCGTCGAGCACTTCGTCACGTCGGCGGCCCAGTCGTCGCTGGTCGGCAACATCTACCTCGGCATCGTGCAGAACGTGCTGCCCTCGATGGAGGCGGCGTTCGTCGACATCGGCCGCGGCCGCAACGGTGTGCTCTACGCCGGCGAGGTGAACTGGGAGGCCGCCGGACTCGGCGGCGCCCAGCGCAAGATCGAGCAGGCCCTCAAGCCCGGCGACTACGTCGTCGTCCAGGTCAGCAAGGACCCCGTCGGACACAAGGGCGCACGGCTGACGACGCAGGTGTCGCTGGCCGGCCGCTACCTGGTGTACGTGCCGGGTGCGTCGTCCACGGGCATCAGCCGCAAGCTGCCCGACACCGAGCGCCAGCGGCTCAAGGAGATTCTGCGCGAGGTGGTGCCGTCGGACGCCGGCGTGATCATCCGCACCGCGTCTGAGGGCGTCAAGGAAGAGGACATCCGCTCCGACGTCAACCGGCTGCAAGAGCGCTGGAACCAGATCGAGGCCAAGTCCGCCGAGGTCATCGGCAAGAAGGCCGGCGCCGCGATGGCGCTCTACGAAGAGCCCGACGTGCTGGTCAAGGTGATCCGCGACCTGTTCAACGAGGACTTCTCCAGCCTCATCGTGTCCGGCGACGAGGCCTGGAAGACGATCGACAGCTACGTCAACGCCGTCGCCCCCGACCTGGTGCCGCGGCTGACGAAGTACGAGCCCGCCGGATCCGCGGACGGCGGGTCGGCCCCCGACGTGTTCGCCGTTCACCGCATCGACGAACAGCTCGCCAAGGCGATGGACCGCAAGGTGTGGCTGCCCTCGGGCGGCACCCTGGTGATCGACCGCACCGAGGCGATGACCGTGGTCGACGTCAACACCGGCAAGTTCACCGGATCCGGTGGCAACCTCGAGCAGACGGTCACCCGGAACAACCTGGAGGCCGCCGAGGAGATCGTGCGCCAGCTCCGGCTGCGCGACATCGGCGGCATCATCGTCATCGACTTCATCGACATGGTGCTGGAGAACAACCGCGATCTGGTGCTGCGGCGTCTCACCGAGGCGCTGGCCCGTGACCGCACCCGCCACCAGGTGTCGGAGGTGACCTCTCTCGGGCTGGTTCAGCTGACCCGGAAGAAGCTGGGCACCGGGCTGGTGGAGGCGTTCTCCACGGCGTGCCCGCACTGCGCCGGTCGCGGGATCCTGCTGCACGGCGACCCGGTCGACTCCACGTCGTCGGGCGGCGGGCGCAAGTCCGACTCGGGCGGCGGCGGCGCCGGCGGTGGCGGCGGCAGGCGCGGCAAGCGTGGCAAGAAGGGCGCCAAGCCCGAAGAGGTCCCGGTCGCCAAGGTGCCGAGCCACCCGGCCGGCGAGCATCCGATGTTCAAGGCGATGGCGGCGGCGAACGGCAGGCCCGAAGACGACGACTCCGACGACGGTGAGGACGACGAGACCACCGCCGGCCGCGAGCGCGGAGACGACGAGAAGCTGCACGAAGCCGTCGGCGAGGAACTGGCCGACGAGGACTTCGAAGACTCGGACGACGAGGACTCCGATGACGAGGACTCGGACGATGACGACTCCGACGACGACGACTCCGACGACGAGGACTCCGATGACGAGGACTCGGACGAGGTTGAGCTCGACGCCGATGAAGAGGACGAGGACGAGATCGACGACGACATCGACGTCATCTCCGACGACGACTCGGAAGACGACGACGATTCGGATGACGATTCGGATGATGACGAATCCGACGAGGACGACGACGAGGACTCCGACGACGAGGAAGACGTCGAGCCCGAGGTGATCGCCGTCTCGAGCCGGCGTCCGCGGCGACGTGCCGCGGCCCGGCCGGCGGGCCCACCGGCAGGCGACTGAGTGTGAGACCGCTGGCGGTTTGACCCTCTACCCGCTGGTCACGTACCCTTGACCAGTTGTCACCAGGCTGCATGTGATCCGGGCCGGTGGCAGCGGGAACAGATGTTCAAGCATCTGAAGCCCGCACCCCAAGACCCGCGCTCGCGCCCCCCGGGTAGCGCGCGCCCGCGATACGAAGAGGTAGACCATCGATGGCGAGCTACGCAATCGTCAAGACCGGCGGCAAGCAGTACAAGGTCGCCGTCGGTGACATCGTGAAGGTCGAGAAGCTCGACGCCGACGCAGGCGCCTCGGTCTCGCTGCCCGTCGCACTCGTCGTGGACGGCGCGAACGTCACCAGCGCCGCCAAGGAGCTGGAGAAGGTCGCGGTCACCGGCGAGGTGCTCGAGCACACCAAGGGTCCCAAGATCCGTATCCACAAGTTCAAGAACAAGACCGGCTACCACAAGCGCCAGGGGCACCGTCAGCAGCTGACCGTGCTCAAGGTCACCGGAATCAAGTAGGGGAGCGAACGGACATGGCACACAAGAAGGGCGCTTCCAGCTCGCGCAACGGTCGCGACTCCAACGCTCAGCGGCTGGGTGTTAAGCGGTTCGGCGGCCAGGTCGTCAAGGCCGGCGAGATCATCGTGCGGCAGCGCGGCACCCACTTCCACCCCGGCGTGAACGTCGGCCGCGGCGGCGACGACACGCTGTTCGCCACCGCACCCGGCGCCGTCGAGTTCGGCATCAAGCGCGGGCGCAAGCTCGTCAACATCGTCCCGGTCGCCCGCCCGGAGGCTTAAGCTTCGCGACGGTGACGCTGCGGGGGACTCGCGAGCGCTTTTCCGCCCCGGCGTTACTTTCGGAGGAGTACTGCAATGCCCCGCTTCGTCGACCGCGTCGTGATTCACGCGACCGCGGGCAACGGCGGTCACGGCTGCGCCTCGGTGCACCGCGAGAAGTTCAAACCCCTCGGCGGTCCCGACGGCGGCAACGGCGGCCGTGGCGGCAGCATCGTGCTGGTCGTCGATCCGCAGGTGCACACTCTGCTGGACTTCCACTTCCATCCGCATGTCGTCGCGCCGTCCGGCAAGCAGGGCGCGGGCAGCAATCGCGACGGCGCCGCGGGCGCTGACCTCGAGGTGCGGGTGCCCGACGGCACGGTGGTGCTCGACGATCAGGGCCGCGTCCTCGCCGACCTGGTGGGTGCGGGCACGCGATTCGAAGCGGCCGCCGGTGGACGCGGTGGCCTTGGCAACGCGGCGCTGGCGTCACGGGCCCGCAGGGCGCCCGGCTTCGCGTTGCTCGGGGAGAAGGGTCAGGTCCGCGACCTCACCCTGGAACTCAAGACCGTCGCCGATGTCGGTCTGGTCGGCTTCCCCTCGGCGGGCAAGTCATCGCTGGTGTCGGTGATCTCGGCGGCCAAGCCCAAGATCGCCGACTATCCGTTCACCACGCTGGTTCCGAACCTGGGCGTGGTGTCGGCCGGGGACAACACGTTCACCGTCGCCGATGTGCCCGGGCTGATCCCTGGTGCGTCCGAGGGCCGTGGCCTCGGCCTCGAGTTCCTGCGACACATCGAGCGGTGCGCCGTCCTCGTCCACGTCGTCGACTGCGCGACGCTGGAACCGGGGCGGGACCCGGTGTCCGACATCGAGGCGCTGGAAGCCGAATTGGCCGCCTACACCCCGACGCTGCAGGGTGACACGGCGCTCGGCGACCTCACCGAACGGCCACGTGCAGTGGTGCTCAACAAGATCGACGTGCCCGACGCGCGCGAACTTGCCGACTTTGTCCGCGACGAAGTGGTCCGCCGCTTCGGGTGGCCGGTGTTCGAGGTCTCGACTGTGAGCCGGGACGGGTTGCGGCCGTTGACCTTCGCGCTGTGGGAGCTGGTCAGCGCCTACCGGGAGGCGCAGCCGCCGGTGGTGCCGAGGCGCCCCGTCATCCGTCCGGTCGCGGTGAACGACAGCGGGTTCACCGTGGAATCGGACGGCCGTGGAGGATTCGTGGTGCGCGGCGCGCGACCCGAACGCTGGATCGGCCAGACCGACTTCGAGAACGCCGAGGCGGTCGGGTATCTCGGAGACCGGCTCAACAGGCTGGGGGTCGAGGACGAACTGCTCAAGCTCGGTGCGAAGCCGGGATGCGCGGTCACGATCGGCGACATGACCTTCGACTGGGAGCCGCAGACCCCGGCCGGTGTCGACATGCCGTTGTCCGGCCGTGGCACCGACATCCGCCTCGAGCAGACCGACCGCGTCCGGGCCGCCGAGCGCAAGGTCGCCAGGCGGGAGCGCCGCCGCTCCGGCGGTGACGAGTGACCCAGGACGGGGTCGGCTCCGCACGCTCCATGCACCGCGAGGCCGTCCGCACCGCACGCAGCATCGTCGTCAAGATCGGCACCACCGCGCTGACCACTCCGGCCGGGGTGTTCGACGCAGGCCGGTTGGCGACGCTGGCCGACGCGATCGAGTCCCGGATGAAGGCGGGCTCCGACGTGGTGATCGTGTCCTCCGGTGCGATCGCCGCCGGCATCGAACCGCTGCGGCTGTCTCGCCGGCCCGCCGATCTGGCGACCAAGCAGGCCGCCGCGAGTGTCGGACAGGTCGCGCTGATCAACTCGTGGAGCGCGGCGTTCGCCCGCTACCAGCGCACCGTCGGGCAGGTACTGCTGACCGCCCACGACATCTCGATGCGGGTTCAGCACACCAACGCCCAGCGCACTCTCGACCGGTTGCGGGCACTGCACGCGGTGGCGATCGTCAACGAGAACGACACCGTGGCCACCAATGAGATCCGGTTCGGCGACAACGACCGGCTCTCGGCGCTGGTGGCGCATCTGGTCGGCGCCGATGCGCTGGTGCTGCTGTCGGATGTGGACGGCCTGTACGACTCCGATCCGCGAAAAGGCAACGCGCAGTTCATCGCCGAGGTGGCGCGTCCCGACGATCTGGACGGCGTGGTCGCCGGCCGCGGCAGTCACCTCGGCACCGGCGGCATGGCGTCGAAGCTGTCGTCGGCGTTGCTCGCCGCCGACGCAGGGGTGCCGGTGCTGCTCGCCGCCGCCGCCGATGCGTCCGCCGCGCTGGCCGACGCGTCGGTGGGAACCGTGTTCGCCCCACGCGCCGAACGCATGTCGGCGCGACGGTTCTGGGTGCGCTACGCCGCGGAGGCCGCGGGCGCTTTGACCCTCGACGACGGTGCCGTGCGCGCCGTTGTCGGCCAACGGCGTTCACTGCTGTCCGCCGGCATCACCGCGGTGTCGGGCCGGTTCTACGGCGGCGACGTCGTCGAACTGCGGGCTCAGGACGCCACGATGGTGGCCCGCGGAGTGGTGGCCTACGACCACTCGGAACTGGCGACAATGCTCGGCCGCTCCACCTCCGACCTGCCCGCCGAGATGCGCAGGCCCGCCGTGCACGCCGACGACCTGGTCGCCATCTAGCGGTTCGTCAGGCGTCCCACGAACCGCTTGATCCGGGAGGCGCGCAGCTCGGCCTCCTCGAGAGGGTCGTCGTCGGACGGCCGGACCCGGATGCCCTTCGCCTCGGCGGTCGCGGTGAGCGACGACCGCACGGCGCCGTCGGCGAGCAGCAGCGTGGCCAGGATGCCCGGCGACAGGGTGCGGCGCCGCACCAGCCCCTGATAGTTGACTTCGGCGGGGATCTTCACGTCCAGCTTGCGCAGCGCATCACCGGTGGCGGCGACGATCGCCGTCAGCGCGGCGTCCGACGCGACGCCGACCACCAGGCTGCGGCCCGGGAAGCGGGGCAGCGGCAGCTTGTTCAGCTGTTTGTCGAGGGCGCCGGAGAACAGGTAGCCGAACAGGCTGACCGTCTCGATGTCGGCGACGTCGGCCCACTCGACGTCATCCCCGTCGAATTCGACGGCGTCGGCACTGATGGCCACCCCGCCGAAGTGGTTCAGCAGGCGCAGCGGCTTAGCGAGCACATCGGGGGGCCGCAGCACGGCGGCGAGGGTGTCGCCGACACCGGCGGCCCACCTCCCGTCTGCGGGGCCTGGGTCGGGACGCCAGCGGTCCAGCACGGAAGTCACCCGGGCAGTCAAGCGGAGGCGGACAGCGCAGGCAACTCGTCGGCCAGCAGCGCCAGCATCGGCGAGCAACCGTTGTCGAGCTTCACCGTCGCCAGGTCGTCGCCGCGGGTGGGGCCGCGATTGAGGATCGCGACCGGCATGCCGCGCGCCGCGGCGTGCCGGACGAACCGGTATCCGGAGAAAACGGTCAGCGACGATCCCGCCACCAGCAGCACGTCGGCCGCGTCGACCACCGCGTATGCCCGGTCCACCCGCTCCTTGGGCACGCTCTCGCCGAAGTACACGATGTCGGGTTTGAGCATGCCGCCGCAGCGCTGACAGTCGATGATGCGGAACGACGACGTGTCGCCGACGACGGCGTCCGCATCGGGGGCGACGGCGATCCCGCCGACCGCCTCCGCCCGCTCGAGGAAGCCCGGGTTGGCCGCCTCCAGCAGGTCGGCCAGCGCCGCCCGGGACATGGTGTGCCCGCAGTCCAGGCAGATCACCCGCGCGTAGGTGCCGTGCAGGTCGATGACGTGCCTGCTGCCCGCCTTGGTGTGCAGAAGGTCGACGTTCTGGGTGATCAGTCCGCTGACCACGCCGGCGCGCTCCAGCGCGGCCAGCGCGCGGTGGCCGGCATTCGGCAGCGTCGCGGCCATGTGCCGCCAGCCCACGTGGTTGCGGGCCCAGTA
This sequence comes from Mycolicibacterium arseniciresistens, assembly GCF_030519285.1. Taxonomy (NCBI): domain Bacteria; kingdom Bacillati; phylum Actinomycetota; class Actinomycetes; order Mycobacteriales; family Mycobacteriaceae; genus Mycobacterium; species Mycolicibacterium arseniciresistens. The sequence goes on along the minus strand of NZ_JAUMSQ010000019.1, from coordinate 4,468 downwards.
GCGCTGCCGGAACACCGGGTCGCCGGTGAACTGGCGGATCGTCATCGGATTGCTCGGCGGCGAGTCCGGGCCGCGGTAGTCCGGGATGCCGGAGTCGGTGGACATCCCCGCGCCGGTGAGCACCGCGACGCGCCGACCCCGCAGCAGGGCGACGAGTTCGGGCGATTCCACGTCCACCAGAGTAGGGGCAGGTCCGACAACGGCCCCGGAACCGCAGCTCCGGAGCCGTTTCCGAAAGGTGCTACTCGCTGTGAGAGGTGACGGTCACGTCGCCGTCGACGGCCTGCACCTCGACCTGCTTGCCGGTGTGCTCGTCACCGTGCACCGGCACCGCGATGGTCAGCACGCCCCGACCGTAGGTCGCGGTGATGGCGTCCTCGTCGGCGCCGACGGGCAGCGGGACGGTGCGGGTGAACGCCCCGTAGCGGAACTCGGAGCGGCCGTTGCTCGCGATCTTCTCGGCCCTGGTGGCCCTGACGGTCAGCTGACCGTCGCGCACCGTGACGCCGATCTCGGCGGGGTCCACCCCGGGCAGCTCGGCGCGCACCTCGTAGCGGCCGTCGAGCACCTCGTCCTCGATGCGGATCAGGTGGCTGTCGGAGAACGGCCGAAGGCCGGCCATGGTCGGATAGTTCGGGAACGCCGGGAAGCCGGAGAACAGCTGCGACAGGTCGGACAGTTCAGGCAGGAAGGTGCGCGACGGGCGCTGCACCGCGAGCTTGGTCATGGTTCCTCCAGCAGTGGTCGGGTGGTGTGGCATCGACCCTGCGCGGCCGAGGCGAAATCGGCGGATCGGGCGCGGTGCGAGCTGACGAACTGCGGGCCAACACGAACCGAATCCCGTTCGAGGTCAGCCGATTCGACCGGTCACCCCAGGCACTCGGCGGCCGGGATGATCTCGGCGCTCATGTTCTCCTTCATCATCGTCAGCGCCGCGTCGCTGAGTTCGGCGTCGATGTGCGCCACCGCGTCGGGCGGGACGACGACGGGGAAGTGCCGCACGTAGGCGTCGAGTGCGGTGTAGAGGATGCACTGCTCGGTGACCTGGCCGGTGAGGATCAGCCGGTCGGGCGAGAGTTGGCCGAGTAGATAGGCCAGCGGGCTCGCATAGAAAGCGCTGTGGCGCACCTTCGTCATCAGCCGGCATTTCTCCGGCGGGGCGATCGGCTCCACCAGGTCCTTGCGATCACCCTCGAGTGCCGAGCGCACGATGTCGCTGAATTCGGCGGTGAAGTCGCCGTAGTTGTCGTTGACGTAGATCAGCTCCACGTCGTCGCGCTCGCGTGCGCCGGCGATCAACCCGGCCAGGGGATCGATGATCTTCTCGACGTTCGGCGCCAGCTTCTCGGCATCGGGATGTTGGTAGGTGTTCATCATGTCGATGACCAGGAGGACGGTTCCACTCATGTGTGCTGCATACCCCGCGAAGTTTCCGGGCAACAATGAGGCATGGATTTCTATTCGGCCTACCGTCACGGCTTCGTGCGCGTCGCCGCCTGCACCCATCACACCGCACTCGCGGACCCGGTGAAGAACGCGGAGTCGGTGCTCGGGCTGGCGCGCGAATGCCACGACGACGGCGTCGGGCTGGCCGTGTTCCCGGAGTTGACGCTGTCCGGTTACTCCATCGAGGACATCGTCCTGCAGGACGCGCTGCTGGAGAGCGTCGAGGTCGCGCTGCGCGACGTGGTGGCACAGTCGGCGGATCTGCTGCCGGTGCTGGTGATCGGGGCGCCGCTACGGCATCGCAACCGCGTCTACAACACCGCCGTGGTGATCCACCGCGGCCGGGTGCTCGGGGTGGTGCCCAAGTCCTACCTGCCGACCTACCGGGAGTTCTACGAGAAGCGCCAGATCGGCGCCGGCGACGACGAACGCGGCGAGATCCGCCTCGGCGGCGAATGGGTGCCGTTCGGTCCGGACCTGCTGTTCGCCGCCACCGACGTGCCGCACTTCGTGCTGCACGTGGAGATCTGCGAGGACATGTTCGTCCCGGTGCCGCCGCACGCGGAGGCCGCGCTGGCCGGCGCCACGGTGCTGGCCAACCTGTCCGGCAGCCCGATCACCATCGGGCGGTCCGAGGACCGCTGCCTGCTGGCCCGTTCGGCGTCGTCGAGATGCCTGGCGGCCTACGTCTACGCCGCGGCCGGCGAGGGTGAGTCGACCACCGACCTGGCCTGGGACGGGCAGACGATGATCTGGGAGAACGGAGTGTGCCTGGCGCAGTCCGAGCGGTTCCCCAAGGGGGAGCGCCGGTCGGTCGCCGACGTCGACCTGCAGCTGCTGCGCAACGACCGGCTGCGGATGGGGACGTTCGACGACAACCGCCGCCACCACGGCATCGACGACGACGCGTTCCGGCGGATCGAGTTCACCCTGGACCCGCCTACCGGCGACATCGGCCTGCGCCGCGAGGTGGAGCGCTTCCCCTTCGTGCCCGTCGATCCCGCCCGCCTCGAGCAGGACTGCTACGAGGCCTACAACATCCAGGTGTCCGGCCTGGAACAACGGCTTCGCGCACTGGACTACCCGAAGATCGTGCTGGGACTGTCCGGCGGCCTGGACTCCACCCATGCGCTGATCGTCGCCGCCCGCGCGATGGACCGGGAAGAGCGCCCGCGCAGCGACATCCTGGCGTTCACCCTGCCCGGCTTCGCCACCGGCGACCGGACGAAGAACAACGCGATTCGCCTCGCCGAGTCGCTCGGGGTGACGTTCGAGACCATCGACATCAAGTCGACCGCGGAACTGATGTTGAAGGAAATGGACCACCCGTTCAGCCGCGGCGAGAAGGTCTACGACGTCACCTTCGAGAACGTGCAGGCCGGTCTGCGGACCGATTACCTGTTCCGGCTGGCCAATCAGCGCGGCGGCATCGTGCTCGGCACCGGTGACCTCTCGGAGCTCGCGCTGGGCTGGTCCACCTACGGTGTCGGCGACCAGATGTCGCACTACAACGTCAACGGCGGGGTGCCCAAGACCCTGATCCAGCACCTGATCCGGTGGGTCATCGCGTCGAACCAGTTCGAGGACGAGGTCAACGAGGTGCTGCAGTCGGTGCTCGACACCGAGATCAGCCCGGAACTGGTGCCCGCCGGTGAGGACGAGGAGATCCAGAGCAGCGAGGGCAAGGTCGGACCCTATGTGCTGCAGGACTTCTCGCTGTTCCAGGTGTTGCGCTACGGATTCCGTCCGTCGAAGGTCGCGTTCCTGGCCTGGCACGCGTGGAGTGACGCCGAGCGCGGTGACTGGCCGTTCGGTGTTCCGGAGAGCAAGCGGCCGTCGTACTCGATCGAGGAGATCCGGCACTGGCTGCAGGTGTTCGCGCAGCGGTTCTACTCGTTCAGCCAGTTCAAGCGCTCGGCGCTGCCGAACGGCCCCAAGGTGTCGGCGGGCGGCTCGCTGTCGCCGCGCGGTGACTGGCGGGCGCCGTCGGACATGTCGGCGCGCACCTGGCTCGACGAGATCGAACGCGAGGTCCCGGAACGCTGAGCGCTACAGGCGCCCGTCGATGCGCAGGTCGGGATGCACCCACTCGGGGGAGCGCCGCTGCTTGAACGCCATGAAGCCCTCGATCGACTCGGGTGCGCCCAGACTGGCCTGCATGCCGATGCGGTCGTACAGGCCGACGTAGTCGTCGATGCTCGACTTGATCACCGAGCGCGCGCCCGGCGCCGTGCGGCAGCACTGCGCCAGCACCTCGCGGGCCGTGTCATGCAGGTCGTCGTGGGGAACCACGCGGGCCACCATGCCCCAGTCCAGCGCCTCGGCGGCGGACAGGGTGCGGCCGGTGAACATCAGGTCGCGGGTGCGGACCGGCCCGATCAGGCGGGCCAGCATGTGGCTGTAGTACGTGTCGGCGATGCCGCGGTACAACTCCGGCACCCGGAACGTCGCCCGCTCGCTCACCACGGCGATGTCGGCGCACAGCGCGATCTGCATCCCGCCGCCCTGACACAACCCGTTGACCGCCGCCACCACCGGCTTGACCGACTGCCGCAGCGTGTCGAACGGCAACGCGTCCATCCCGAGCGCGGATCCGAAGGTCAGCCAGTTGTCCTCGCCGCCACCGCCCATGTCCCCGCCGGGGGCGAACACATCGCCGGTCCCGGTGATCAGTAGCCCGGCCAGGTCCGGGTCGGCGTCGACGTGCTTCACGGCGTACTTGATGCCGAAGTACATCGCCGGGGTCATCGCGTTGCGCGCCTCGGGGCGGTCCAGCGTGCAGACGCCGAACGGGCCCTCCCTGTCGAAGCGCAGGAACTTCGTTCCCAGCCAGTCACCCTCGGGCGGTCGCGGAGCGTCGGTCACGCCGCCTCCCTTCCTGTTCGTCGTCGATGTCATCCGAACACGGCGCGCAGTCACCTGCGCCCGGCACCAGGGTCGCCAGCGCGCCCGCCACACACGCCCGGCGCAACGCCGTCTCGTGGCCGCGCTGCCAGTCCGCGGCCAGCACGCCGGCGAACAC
>NZ_JAUMSQ010000189.1:0-18052 GCF_030519285.1 Mycolicibacterium arseniciresistens | reverse complement strand
GTGCCGCCGGCCCGGCGCCGCTAACCTGGCGGCGTGCGTCTGCTGCTCGCCAATCCGAACACGACCGCGTCGATGACCCGGGCCATCGCCGCGGGCGCCGCCGCGGTCGCGCGAGCGGACACCGTCGTCGAGGCGGTGAACCCGCAGGCCGGTCCCGCCAGCATCGAGAACGACGACGACGAACGCCGTTGCGTACCCGGCCTTCTCGAGTTGCTCGCCGAGGCTGCCCGCCGTCCCGCAGAAGACCGCCCGGACGCGTACGTGGTGGCCTGTTTCGGTGATCCCGGACTGGACGAGGCCCGCCGGATGCTCGACACCCCCGTGCTGGGGATCGCCCAGGCTGCCATGCACGCGGCAGCCCTTGCGGCGGGCAGCTTCTCGGTGGTGACGTCGATGTCGGCGACCGTGCCGAGGGCCTGGCAACTCGCGAAGGCCTACACCCCTTCGGCGTGCGTCGGCGTCCACGCGTGCGACATCCCGGTGCTGCGAATCGATTCCGATCCTTCGACGATCGAACCCATCGGTGACCTGTGCGCCGCCGCGCTGACCGGTGACGGCAGCCGGTCGATCGTGCTGGGCTGCGCGGCGATGGCCCGCTTCGCCGAACCGTTGCGGCGCCGTCTCGGTGTCCCGGTCGTCGACGGCGTCGCCGCGGCGACCCTGCTGGCCGAGGCGATCGTCCCCCTCGTCAGCCGCTGACGAACTCCGCCGCCCGGTGCCCGATCATCGCGATGGTGGCGTGCGGACCCCGTCCCGTGATCACCGGCATGATCGAGCCGTCGGCAACCCATAGATTCTCGACGCCGCGCACGCGGCAGCGCGGGTCGACGACCGCGGCGTCGTCGTCTTCGGAGCCCATCCTGGCCGATCCGCACAGGTGCTGGGAGGTCGACCACGCGGCAGCCAAGCCCGACGGGCCGCCGATGATGTCGGCGGCGAGCTCGGCTCCGGCCGCGAGCGCGGCGACGTCGGCCGGTTCGCTGTCGTAGCGATGCTCGATCACCGGGGGCACCGAGGGGTCGTCGGAGGCCAACCTGATCCGTCCGCGCGACCGCGGCTTCATCAGCGCGATCCCCAGGTGCGGCCGGTCCGACGGGTCGTGACCCGGGCCGTGCACCATCGCGGCGAAACCGGCTGTGTAGGGCCGAATCTCGACTTCAGCGGTGGTCAGCACGGCCTCCAGCGGGGGTAGATCGTGGGTCGGTGTCCAGTCCACCGGGAGCACCCATTCCGGGTGGTCCGCCGTCGCGACGCCGACCGGGAGGTCGGCCACCACCGCGATGCCCAGTGGTTCGAGCACCTCCGGCGGGCCCACCCCGGAGAGCATCAGCAGCTGCGCGGTGCCGATGGCGCCCGTGCACAGCACCACCCGGTCGGCGGTGAGCAGGTCGTCACCGGCAGGTCCCCGGCAGTGCACGCCGACCACCCTGCCCTCCGCGAGGTCGAGGCGCAGTACCCGCGTGTCCGCCATCAGCGTGAGGTTGGCCCGGTCGAGTGCGGGTTGCAGGAAGGCGCCGCCCGGCCCCACCCGGGTTCCGCCGTGGATGTTCAGCGGAACGGCTCCCACCCCCAGCGGCGACGGCGCCTCCGGCGTCGCGCCGTTCAGGTCGTGCACCCAGCGGTAGCCGGCGTCGAGGGCCGCCTCGACGAACGATGCTGTGCAGCCGTCGAATTCACGGACCCTACGCACCACGATGGGGCCCGACGAGCCGTGCAGCGGGCCGGTGACGTCGATGTCGTTCTCGATCGCCACGAAGTGTGGGAGCACGTCCTGCCAGCTCCACCCCGGCTGCGCCCAATCGGCGAAGTCGCCCGGCAGCCCCCGGCAGAAGTAGCCGCCGTTCACCGCGCCGGACCCGCCGACCACCGCACCGCGCATGATCGACGCCGGTCGCGCCGGCCGGTCGGTGAGCGTGGTCGGGAAGTGCCGGACCACCGAGCTCGCCGAGCCGATCGGCAGCCGCAGTCCGTCACTGATCTGTGCGCGCACCCGCGGGTCGGTGGGTCCCGGGCCGGCCTCCACCACCGTGACCAGGCGCCCACGATCGGAGGAAAGACGCTCGGCAAGAACGGATCCGGCGCTCCCGGCGCCGACGATCAGGACGTCGCTGTGCAAGACGGCGGTCAGGTCCGGATCTGCGGCTTCAGTGCGCCTGCATGCCGCTCGCGGACCACCCCGGTCCACAACCCCAGTCCGTATGCGATGTCGTCGAGGCGCTTGAGCAGCAGGTACGTCAGCAATCCCACCGGTCTGGTGTCGTCGTCGGCGTTGCCCTTGCGGGCCAGCCAGTCCGCCACCCCGTCGACTATCGCCGCCACCAGCACCGCCTGCCTGCACCGCTGCGAGAGCAGCGCCGCGACCAACGCCACCGGCCAGTAGTGCCGGCAGATCGCCGACGCGAGCTGAAGGGCGGCGGCCCAGAGGCCGTGCGCCGCCACCGCGGCGACCTCACCAGGTTCGGTGTGGACGGGGCGCAGCGAGTTCGCGATCCGGCGGCCGGTGACACCGGCGACCAGCAGCGACGCCAGGAAACCCGCGTAGGAGCCCATCGCCAGCAGCAGCCAGGCCGCCAGACTCCATCCGGAGATCACCAGCGGAGCGGTCTTACCGGGATGTCGCACCGACAGCGGCGCCGCCGACTCACCGTAGAATGCCTTGCGCGAGAACCAGTCCCGGATATGTGTCCGATGGTCGTGACCCACCAGCGCGATCGGCTCGTAGCGCAGCCGGGCGCCGGCCTCGACCAGCCGCCAGCACAGATCGACGTCCTCGCCCGAGCGCATCGTCTCGTCGAAGCCACCGAGCTCGGTCAGCACCGCCCTGCGGCAGATGATCGCGGCACTGGGAACGTAGGACACCGCTCCGAACGGCACCACCGGCGCCTCGCGCAGCCCGAGGTCGAGCGACGAACGCACCGCCTCGTACCGGGCGACCACGTTGTCGGGCTGGCGGAGGCCGACGATGCGCGGGGCGACCAGGGCCACCGCCGGATCGCAGAAGTGGCCGAGCAACGCCTCCAGCCATCCGCGGCGCGGCACCACGTCGGAGTCCAGGAATGCCACGTAGTCGGTGTTGCTGGCCACCAGTCCGGTGTTCCGTGCGGCCGACGGCCCCCGGCATTCGGGGTGCCGGATCACCTGCACGTCGCAGTGCATGCCGGCGAAGTCGGACTGCTGGACCGGCACGGCCGACCCGTCGTCGACGACGACCACCCGCAGGCCACGCAGCGCAGCCACCAGTCGGTGCAGCCCAGATGGGTTGTCACGCACCGGGACGACTACGGTGACGTCGCGATGCGACGGTCCGCTGGCCGGTCTCGGATGGGCGACGGTCGCGTCGAGGAGGGTGCGGGCCAGCTGCGCGCTGATCGCGTCGTGCACCTCGAGGCGGCCGCCGGTGAGCATCGTCTGCGCCGTCGGGGCCAGCCGGAGCAGCCTGGTCGGCGAGCCGCCGAGCAGCGCCGAGCCCTCGCCGAGCACCTTGACGCGCCGATCCACCTGGACCGCGAAGCCGTCGGGAAGCCGAGGACCGGTCACCTCAGCCGTCCGTCCCGGTCGGGTTGCCACCGCGCGACCCGCCCGGCGCAGCCCGCGACCATCTCGGCGAAGATCCTGGCGCCGTCGGCGGCCGTGGCCGTCGTCGGGTCGCCGAGCACCCCGACCTCGCTGACGGCCGCGACGCCCCCGGTGCGCAGGGCGGGCATCAATTCGGCGAGCGGTGCGGTGTTGCCGGGAACCAGATCGTCGACGCGCACGTCGCTCGGCGAAAGATGGAGCAGTATCGAGGTTTCGGTGTGACCGGCGTGTGCATCGGCATTCTCGGCGCTGCACGGGCACCAGGCGACGTCGCGCCCCTCGTAGCGGAGCAAAGCGGCCGCGGCCGAAAGTGCCTCGGTGTTTCCGCCGTGCCCGTTGACGAAGACCAGTTGCGATGCCCATCTCGCCGCCGACCGGCCGAACTCCACCAGCAGCAGACGCAGGGCAGAAGTGCCGATCGACACCGTGCCGGCAAACCCTTCGTGCTCCCCGCTCGCGCCGTAGCTCAACGCCGGACCCAGCAGCCACTCACCGCCCGGGGCCACCCGGAGTTGCTCGGCAACGCCTGCGGCCACCGCGGTGGCGATCCGGGCGTCGGTGTCCAGCGGCAAATGGGGTCCGTGCTGCTCGATCGAACCGATCGGGACGATCAACGCCGAGGACGTGTACTGCAGCCGCCTCGACGTTGAGTTCCCAAGCTCGCTGGGGGAAGCCACCCGCCGATGGTAGGCCGAATTAACCTGGTGTGCGCCGATTGTTGGCGTATGCGCAGCAATTGATTTCACAACTAGATTGCCCAGCGCCGAAGGTCCCACCCCGTGAGCCTCTCAGGCCACCCCTGTCACAGCGGCGGGCAGGTGCGGGACGAGCCGGCCTCAGGTGTCAGTACCAGCGGAGACGCCGAGAGCACGGGTGAAGCCGTCGGGTATCAGGATGTCCTCGGGCGTCAGATCGTGGATCGAGGATTTGCCCAGCGCCATCAGCCCCGAGTCGATGCCCCCGCGAAGAATGTCGAGCACGTTCTCCACACCCGCCTGGCCGTTGGCCGCCAGACCCCACAGATAGGCCCGGCCGATCATGACCGCCCTGGCCCCGAGGGCGACGGCCTTCACGACGTCGCTCCCGCGCCGGATCCCGCCGTCCAGCAAAACCTCGACCTGGTCGCCGACGGCGTCGGCGATGGCGGGCAGGCAGCGGATCGCCGCCGGGGTGCCGTCCAGGTTGTTGCCGCCGTGGTTGGACACGGTGATCGCCGAAACACCCGCGTCCACCGCGCGTTTGGCGTCGTCGACGCGCACCATCCCCTTGAGCAGGAACGGGCCGCCCCATTGCTCGCGCAGCCAGGCGACGTCCTCCCAGGTCGGCGGCGGGGTGCCCATCCACTGCCCGTAGGCCTCGAAGAACGTCGGGCCGGGCTCACCGCGGCGCCCCTGATTGGGAACCCGCAGGTCCGGCGGTCGCAGCGTCTTGGCGAAGCTGTAGAACCAGCGCGGCTTGGTGATGACCTCCGGCGCCATCTTCACCATGGTCTTGAGGTCCATCTGCTCCGGGATCTTGGGGCTGCCCCAGTCCCGGCCGTGGCTGAAGCTCCAGTCGGTGGTCAAGATCAGACCGACCGCGCCGGCTTCGCGGGCACGCACCATGCGGGCCAGGATCTCGTCGCGGCTGCCCAGCCAGTAGATCTGGAAGAAGATCTTGTCGTTGACGGCAACGACCTCCTCCATCGGCTTGCTGGCGAAGGAGGACAGTCCCATCGCCGTGCCCCGCGCCGCGGCGGCGCGTGCCACGGCGACCTCGCCGTCGGGGTCGATGGCCTGGACACCGGTCGGCGAGATGACGACGGGCATCGAGATGTCTTGTCCCATGACCGTTGTCGCCATGTCACGCTTCTCGGTGGCGCCGATGACGTGCGGCGCGAAGCCGAGTTCCGAGAAGGCCTCGACGTTGTCGGATACCGAAACGCCCTTCTCGCTCGCCGAGATCAGCGACGAATACGCGGACTTCGGCAGGCGCTTCTTCGCGCGCTGCTGGGCGATGGCGACGGTCTCGAACCAGGTGTCGCGGGCCATGGGTTACACCGGACTTTCGTTACACAGCCGGGCGGGCGGCTTGGTCAGCAGTTTGAGCGGTATCGGGCCTGGACCGGACACCTGACGGGTGCCCCGGGAGTGGTCGCCGCTGGGCCGCGGCTTGGCCCGCTCCTGGGCGAGCGCGGGCGCACCGAAGCCCTGGACGCACTCCGGGTCGGGGCCGTCGAGCGGCAGGCCGGTGAAGAACTTGGCGGCCATGCAGCCGCCTCGGCAGCCGTCGTAGTGCGCACAGCCCGAGCAGGCGCCCGCCGATTGCGGCTCGCGCAGTTCGCGGAACAGCGGCGCGTTCTTCCATACAGCGGAGAAGCCTGTGCCGAATCCGCGGTCCTCCAGGATGTTTCCGGCCAGGAACTTGTCGTGGATCGCGAACGGGCACGCGTAGACGTCGCCGACGGGATCGATCAGGCACACCACCCGGCCGGCGCCGCACAGGTTGAGCCCTGCGAGTGCGCCTGGCTCACCGAGGCCGGACAGGTGGAAGAAGGAGTCACCGGTGAGCACCCGCTCGCCCTTGGCGACCAGCCAGTTGTAGAGCTGTACCTGCTGTTCGGCGGTGGGATGCAGCTCGTCCCAGACGTCGGCCCCGCGGCCGGACGGACGCAGCCGGGTGATGCGCAGGGTGGCGCCGTAGCGGTCGGCCAGCGCTTTGAAGTCGTCGAGTTGGTCGACGTTGTGGCGGGTCACCACCACCGAGATCTTGGCGTCGGAGAAGCCTGCGGCCTCGAGGTTCTCCAGCGCGCGCACCGCCATCGCGAAGGATCCCTTGCCGCGCACCGCGTCGTTGACCTCCGCGGTGGCGCCGTCGAGGGAGATCTGCACGTCGACGTAGTCGCTGGCGGCCAGCTTGGCGGCCACCTCCGGGGTGATGCGCACCCCGTTGGTGGAGAACTTCACCCCGACGTGGTGGGCGGTCGCATAGTCGACCAGTTCCCAGAAGTCCGGGCGCACAGTGGGTTCGCCGCCACCGATGTTGACGTAGAACACCTGCATGCGTTCGAGCTCGTCGATGATGTCCATGCACTGCCGGGTCGACAACTCGCGCGGATCGCGCTTGCCCGACGAGGACAGGCAGTGCACGCACGCGAGGTTGCAGGCGTACGTGAGTTCCCATGTCAGGCAGATCGGCGCGTCCAGGCCGTGCTCGAACTGCTCGATGAGGCGCGGAACGGGGACATGTCCTCGGGAAACGAGTGTTTCAGTCACGGTGTCTGGCCCTCCCGGGTCACGAGCATCTTGGACTGGGCCAGCACGCCCAGTGCGTGCAGGTAAGGCGCCTGCTGCGCATCGTCGATTCCGGCTGCGCGGCAGGCGGATCGGATGTCGGGGTGGTCTTCGAGCGAGGTGACCACCTCGACGATGGTCCTGTTCTTCAGGAACGACAGCTTGCGGGTGCCGAAGTGATAGAGCAGCGCCCCGAACGATTCCGGCCGCACCGCCACCTGGTGGTGCAGCCGCCAAGCCACGTCCGGATCGAACCCCGCGTCGGGCCTCGGACCGGAATCCGGGCCCGGCCGGGCACCCGCAGCCGTCGTCATGATCAGTAGACCCCGCACATCCCGTCGATCGAGACCTCTTCGACGAGGGTCTCGGTGACGAGCTCGGTGTCGGCTTCGACGTTCTGATTCGGTTCCATAACCGCCGCCTTTCGTGTGGACTGGTTCTCGACAGGTGTGACCGAGATCGCAAGAATATGGCATCGAGTGCCGAAATGGAAGGGTGGGTTGGATGCGGGACGACTCGGCACCCCACCCACAGGCCGGCGATGTCAAGCGTGGCGTGGGCCGGCGCCGATCCACCACGGGCGACCACATCACCGACGTCGCGCTCGATCTGTTCGCCGCCCGGGGGTTCGACGAGGTCAGCGTCGACGACGTCGCCGCCGCGGCCGGCATCGCCCGGCGCACCCTGTTCCGCTACTACCCGTCGAAGAACGCCATCCCGTGGGGCGACTTCGACGCCCACCTGGACCGGATGCGGGCCCTGCTGGACGCCGCCGACCCGCAGGTGCCGATCGGCGACTCGCTGCGCGCGGCGCTGCTGGCGTTCAACCGGTTCGACGAGGCCGAGACGCCACGACACCGGCAACGGATGCGCGTCATCCTGCAGACCGATGCGCTGCAGGCACATTCGATGACGATGTACGGCGGTTGGCGTGCGGTGGTGGCGGAGTTCGTGTCCCGCAGACTGGGAGCGAAACCCGCCGACCTGGTACCGCAGACCGTGGCGTGGACGATGCTCGGCACCGCACTGTCGGCGTACGAGCACTGGCTGGCCGACGAGTCGGTGTCACTCGCCGACGCGCTCGACGCCGCATTCGACACGGTCAGCGACGGCTTGCGGGCCCTCGACCGGGATCGTTTGAGGCCGGAGAGAAGAAAAACGTGATCGGGGCGTCGGAGTCCGGGCTCCGGTGGCGACGTTGAGGGTGTGAGCGTCCCATCCGGGCGGGCCGATCCCGCTCAAGCGCCGCAGCGTCTGATGGCGCTGTACGACGAGGCGTTGCCGTCCGTGTACGGCTACTTCGTCCGGCGCTGCGGCGACCGCGGCACCGCCGAGGACCTGACGTCGGAGACCTTTCTGGCCGCCATGGACGCGGCCCGCAAGGACGTTCCTCCGGCGATCTCGGTGCCGTGGTTGATCGGGGTGGCGCGGCACAAGCTCGCCGATCACTATCGCCGCCGGCACGACCGGTTCAGCGTTCCGGTCGCCGAGCTGCCCGAACCCGTGGACCCGGTCGACCACTGGGATGCCGAATTGGACCGCATCGTCGCCGAGAGCGTGCTCGCCAGGCTGCCCGAACACCATCGGACCGTACTGGCGCTGCGCTACATGGACGACTGCTCGGTACCCGAGTGCGCCGAACTGATCGGCCGCACGGTGCACGCCACCGAGGCGCTGCTGGTGCGGGCCCGCCGCGCATTCCGCACGCACTACCCGGAAGGAGGGACCCCGTCATGAACAACGACCACGATCCGTTGGCCGCACTGCACGGCGACGACCTTCCGGTGCAACCCGATCCGGCGTTCGCGGCACGGCTGCGGTCGCGCCTGGAATCGGCGCTCACCCTTCCCCGTCAAACCTCAGGAGTTGTCATGAGTGGCACCGATACCGCAATCGCCGAACTGAACGAGACCACCGCCGCACCGGCGGCCGCGTCGACCGTCCCCCGCTCCGCCGCACTGCCCTACCTCGCGGTCGCCGACGGCCGGGCCGCCATCGACTGGTACGTCGACGCCCTTGGCGCGACGTTGGTCGGTGAACCGATCGTGATGGACGACGGCCGCGTCGGCCATGCCGAGTTGGCTTTGTCCGGCGGGGTGTTCTACCTGGCCGACGAGTATCCGGAACTCGGACTGAGAGCGCCGGATCCGCAAGCGGTTTCGGTCAGCCTGATGATCGCCGTACCCGATACCGACGCCGCCCTGCGCAGGGCCCGCGACCGTGGCGCCCGGGTGCAGAGCGAGGCCTATGAGCAGCACGGCTCGCGGGGCGCATCGATCACCGACCCGTTCGGCCATCGGTGGATGCTGTCCGGGCCGCTCACCGGCGCCGCCACCCCGATCCAGCACGGTGACGTCGGCTACGTCTCGTTGTGGACGCCCGACGCCGATCGCGCGGCCGCCTTCTACGGCCACGTGCTGGGCTGGGCCTACGACCCGGCGACACACCAGGTCACCAACACCGGCCAGCGCATCGGCATCTTCTCCGTCGCCGATCGCAGCACGCTGTTCTGCTGCTACGCCGTCACCGACCTCGCGGGCGCGCGGCAGTCGATCCTCGACGGCGGCGGAACCGTCGACGAGGTGCAGCAGTTCGACTTCGGCGCGGTGCTCGGCGCCACCGACGCCTCGGGCATGGCGTTCGCGGTGTACCAGCCCGCGCCCGGTGAGCCGCGGCCCGAGCTCAACGGCGGTGGACCGGGCGAACTCTCGTACATCACCTACCAGGTCGAGGACTCGGCGGCGTTCAAGTCGTTCTATAGCCGGGTGCTGTTCTGGACGTTCGAACGGGGCCACGTCGACGACGGCTGGGGCGTCACGGGCCCGCACCCGATGTCGGGGATGGCCGGCGGGAGCTCCACCCCCACCACCGTGCCGATGTGGACGGTCGCGGACATCGACGCGGCCGTGCAGCGGGTCATCGAGGCCGGTGGCACGGTGATCGAGCAGCCGGCACGCCAGCCCTACGGCGTCACCGCACAGTGCACCGACGACCAGGGCGGCCGCTTCTACCTCGGCGAGTTCTAGGGATTTCGGCGCGGAAACGTTCGCTGAGCGACGGTTTCCGCGCCGAAATCACTCAGGGCTTGGGCAGGACGTCGGCGATCGGGGCGCCGTTGGCGATCTTGGCCCTGGTCTTCATGACCTTGCCCGGCATGCCGCCGCCGACCACACCCGCGACCACACCGTCGCGCTCGTAGAACGCCAGGAACTTGCGGCCGTCGTCCTCGACGACGTGCACGATGTCGTCGGCCTCCGGCTCGCCGAGGCACTGGATCTTCACGTCGTACTGGTCGCTCCAGAAGTACGGCACGCTGACCACCTGGGGCACGTCCTGCCCGAGCATCGCCGGCACGAGGACCCGGGCCTGGTCGGCCACGTTGCTCCAATGTTCAACGCGCACTTGCTGACCCACGGTATCGCGCCAGGACGCCACGTCACCGATGGCCCACACGTTCGGGGCGCTGCTGCGGCCCTGCGCGTCGCAGACCACGCCGTTGTCCAGTGCGATGCCGCTGCCCTCGAGCCAGCCGACCGCGGGGGTGGACCCGATGCCGACGACCACCAGGTCCGCCTCGACCTCGGCGCCGTCGGCGAGCACGACCTTCTCGACTTTGTCGGTGCCGACCACTTCCGACACCCCGACCCCGCACCGCACGTCGACGCCCTCGGCGCGGTGCACGCGGGCGACCAGCTCGCCGATCTGCTGTCCCAGCACATTGGCCAGCGGCGCGGGCTGCGGCTCGACCAGCGTCACCTCCACCCCCATGCTGCGCAGGCTGGCCGCGACCTCGCAGCCGATGAAGCCGGCGCCGACCACCACCGCGCGCCGTGCCGATCCGGCCTCCCGGCGCAGGGCGAGGCTCTCGTTGAAGTTCCGCAGCACGTGGATGCCCGCGAGATCGGGGAACGACGGGATGCGCTTGGGCACCAGACCGGTGGCGATCACCAGCTCGTCGTAGCCGATCTCGCGGCCGTCGGTCAGCGTCAGCGTCCTGGCGGCGGTGTCGACGGCCTTCGCCCCGGCGCCGAGCAGCATGGTGATGTCGTTCTCGTCGTAGAACTCGGCCGGCTTGAGCGTGACGTCGTCGGTCTCGCTGCGCAGTACTTCCTTCGACAGCGGCGGCCGGTCGTACGGGAGATGGTCCTCGTCGCTGACGATGGTCACCGCCCCGCTGAACTGCGAACGACGCAGCTGCTCGGCGGTGCGAGCGGCCGCCAGGCCGCCGCCGACGATGACGATGCCCCCTGAAGTGCTCACGTGGGAGTTCTACACGATGACGCCCGCCACATGCACGTCACCCTGTGCCTTCGGACACCTCCGGAGCGGCGCGCTCGATCAGGTTCGACAGCACCACGATGCTCTCGCTGCGCTCGATGTCCGCACTCGCCCGGATGCGTTCCAGTGCCTGTTCGAGGTGCCGCATGTCGCGCGCGAGCACATGCAGGATGGCGTCGGCGGTGCCGGTGACGGTGGCCGCGCTGACCACCTCGGGGATGTCGACCCATGCCGCCCGCAGTTCGTCGGGCGCAATTGTGCCGTGGCAGAACACCTGTACGAACGCCTCGGTGTTCCAGCCGAGCGCGCTGCGGTCCACGACGGTGGTGAACCCGCGGATCACCCCGTCGTCGAGCATCCGGTCGACCCGCCGCTTCACCGCGGGCGCCGACAGGCTGACCCGCTGGCCGATCTCGGCGAACGTCGCCCTGGCGTGCTCGGCCAGTTCGGCCAGGATCCGCTCGTCGGTGCTGTCCAGACGGTCCATGATCACCTCCGCGCAATAGATTGCTGACATAGTAGCCGTAGCGCAACAGATCATCGGTATACAAGCAATAGGCAGCGATTGATTGCACAACTGCGCGCTTCTATCGTCGATCCATGACGTTGTCCGCTGCCGACGCCCCGGTCGCCGCCCTGCCCGACGCACGAATCGCCAGAACCCGCCGCTACGCCATGACGGCGCCGACGCACTTCGCCGTCGAGTACGCGATCAACCCGTGGATGGACACGACCGTTCCGGTCGACACCGCCCTCGCCGTCGCCCAGTGGGACGTCCTGCGCCATACGTACGAAAGCCTCGGGCACACGGTCGAACTCGTCGACGCCCGCGCCGGTCTGCCCGACATGGTGTACGCCGCCAACGGCGCGGTGGTGGTCGGTGACAACGCGGTCCTGGCCCGGTTCGCCTACCCGCAGCGGGCTGCCGAGTCCGCCGCCTACGCCGACTGGCTCGAGCGGCGCGGCTTCTCACCGGTGCACACCCGCCACCTCAACGAGGGCCAGGGCGACCTGTTGATGATCGGCCCGATGATGTTGGCCGGGTACGGCTTCCGCACCGACCGTCGCGCACACGACGAGATCGCGGACATCCTCGACGTGCCGGTGCTGAGCCTCGAACTCGTCGACCCGCGGTTCTATCACCTCGACACCGCACTCGCGGTGCTCGACGACACCACGGTGGCCTTCTACCCGCCGGCATTCGCCGACGCCTCGCGGACCCACCTGCTCGAGGTCTTCCCCGATGCGATCGAGGTGGCCAGCGCCGACGCCTTCGCCCTCGGTCTCAACGCGGTGTCCGACGGGCTCAACGTGGTGCTGCCCGCGGCCGCCACCGGCTTCGCCGGGCAACTCCGCGACGCCGGCTTCCGTCCCGTCGGCGTCGACCTCTCCGAGCTGCTCAAGGGCGGCGGCTCCGTCAAATGCTGCACATTGGAGGTACACCCGTGACGATCGTGGACTTCGAGACGGAGACCGAGCGCGCCATCGCCCTCGACGACCGCCATGTCACCCACAACTACTCGCCGCTGCCTGTGGTCGCCGCGCACGCGGAGGGGGTGTGGATCACCGACGTCGAAGGCCGTCGCCACCTCGACTGCCTGGCGGCCTACTCGGCGGTGAACTTCGGGCATCGCCACCCCGAGGTGATCGCCACCGCGCACGCGCAGCTCGACGCGGTGACCCTGGTCAGCCGCGCGTTCCACTCCGACCGGCTCGGCCCGTTCTGCGCAGCGCTGGCCGCGATGTGCGGGAAGGACATGGTGCTGCCGATGAACAGCGGCGCCGAGGCCGTCGAGAGTGCGCTCAAGGTGGCCCGCAAGTGGGGCACCGACGTCAAGGGCGTCCCCGCCGGCCTCGGCAACATCGTGGTGGCCGCCAACAACTTCCACGGCCGCACCACGACGATCATCAGCTTCTCCGACGACGAGACCGCCCGCCGCGGATTCGGCCCGTACACACCGGGATTCCGTTCGGTGCCGTTCGGTGACGCCGACGCATTGGCCGCCGTGATCGACGAGCACACGGTCGCGGTGCTGCTCGAGCCGATCCAGGGCGAGGCCGGCATCATCGTCCCGCCCGCCGACTACCTGCCGCGGGTCCGGCGTCTGTGCACCGACCGCGGTGTGCTGATGATCGCCGACGAGATCCAGTCCGGGCTGGCCCGCACCGGCCGCACGTTCGCCTGTGACCACTGGGATGTGCGGCCCGACGTCTACCTGCTCGGCAAGGCGCTCGGCGGCGGGGTGGTGCCGCTGTCGGCGGTGGTCGCCGACCGCGACGTGCTCGGGGTGCTGCACCCCGGCGAGCACGGTTCCACGTTCGGCGGCAACCCACTGGCTGCCGCCATCGGCAGCACGGTCGTGGCGATGCTCGAGCGCGGCGAGTACCAGGAGCGTTCGGCGCACCTGGGCCGCGTCCTGCACGAGCAGTTGCGCGGGCTCATCGGCCACGGCGTCCTCGAGGTGCGCGGGCTGGGCCTGTGGGCCGGCGTCGACATCGATCCGGCGCTGGGCAGCGGGAAGCAGATCAGCCTGCGGCTCGCCGAGCGCGGCGTCCTGGTCAAGGACACGCACGGTTCGACGCTGCGATTCGCTCCCCCACTGGTGATCGAAGAAGACGAGATCCGCTGGGCGGTGGACCAATTCACCGCAGTGCTGACGGACTGAGCTGGACCTCAGAGCACCGTGGCGATCGGCATCGCCGATGACGCGATGCGGTCGAGCACCTCGATGTTGTGGGCGACGTCCCGGCTCTCGCGGGCGGCGACGGCCCGCACCGCCGAAGCCAGCACTCCGGTGAGACTCGGCGGGTCGTAGATCGCCGTGCCCTGGCCGGCCACCTTGCGATCCCGCAGCCGAATGCTGATCGGGCGGAGGATGTTCGGCTGCAACGCCAGCCGGGTGGCGAACCGCCATGCGCTGTCGCGGTAGCCGCGGATCACTTCGTTGACGACGAAGACCTCGTGGTCCCGCAGCACCGCGTAGACGTCTGCCAACGCCGGCGACAGTTCGTTGAGACGTTCGATGGTGCCGGCGACCTGGCTGGCGAGCACCGCGTTGATCGTCTGGTAGTCGGCGCCGAGGTCGGCCACCTGCCCGCCGGTGATCTGCTGGACGACGATGCCGAGGTCGAGGCCGATGTGCGCGTTCACCCCGCCGAACATGTGCGCCACGATGATCGGGTCTTCGCGTTGCGCCGCGTCGAAGGTCAGTTGCCACGAGCGGGTCGGTTGCCGATGGCTGCCGGGATGGAAACGCCCGTTGAGTGCGTCGAAGTACCGCTGGGCGAACGCGACGTCGAACAGTTCCATCCGATCGGGGTCCTCGAAGGCACCACCCGCGAGCGCGGTCTGCACGGCGATGGTGATCCGCTTGTACAGCGCCGCGAAATAGCCGAGGCGACTTTCGGCGCCTGTCGACCAGAGGATCACCGAGTCGATCGCGTCCACGACGTCCTGGATGGTCCGGACACCTTCGATCGGGGCGGGCACCGCTGGGGTCATGACCGAACCGTAGGGCCGTCCCGCGGCCGTCGGCGCGCGTACCCGGCTACCTCACCTCGGCAACCGGCAGGTCAGTACTTCATCACGCCGCGGTCGACGGCGATCTGGCTGCCCGACAGCGTCGCCGATCCGTCGCCCGCGAGCCAGGCCACCACGTCGGCCACCTCGTCGGGCGACATGAATTCCTGCAGACCCTTCTTGCCCTCGTGGTTGACGGGGTGCAGCGGCATCGGGGCGAAGCTGTGCAGGAAGCTCGGGTGCTTGCCGAACACCTCCATCATGGCGTCGCGCTCGACCATGGGCGTGTCGATCGAATAGGGGTGGATCGAGTTGACCCGGATGCCGAATTCGCCCGCCTCGAGCGCGAGGCCGTTGGTCAGCGCGGTGAGTCCGTGCTTGGACGCGGAGTAGTGCCCGTTGCCGGGCGTGGCCTTCAGACCGGCCGACGAGCTGACGATGATGACCGAGCCTCCGTTACCGGCCTCGATCATCGCAGGCAGCGCCGCCCGGATCGTTTTCCACGTCCCGTTGAGGTTGACGTCGATGACGGTGTGCCACTGCTCTTCCGACATCTCCCAGAGCCGCCCCCAGCTGAGCACACCGGCGTTGGCCACCAGGATGTCGAGCCGGCCGAACTGCTCGACACCGTCGGCCACCACCTGCTGCAGCGCGGACAGATCGCGGATGTCGACCTCCCGGGCCAGCACCTTGCGGCCGGTCGACTCGACCGCACGCACCGTCTCGGCCAGTTCCTCGGAGGTGGCAGGCGGGTAGGTGATCGTGTCGGAGACCGGGGCGCAGATGTCGATCGCGATGATGTCGGCTCCGTCGGCGGCCAGCCGGACCGCGTGCGCCCGGCCCTGTCCCCGGGCGGCCCCGGTGATGAATGCCACTCGCCCGTCCAGGGGTCCACCCGATGCAGTCACCGCTGCTCCTTTCGCGATTACGCGATCAGGCTAACAGCCGAACTGGAACGTGTTCTAGATACCGCCGAGTCAGAGGTCGGCGATGATGGCCTGGCGCTTGGCGGCGTACTCCTCCTCGGAGACCGAGCCCATGGCCCGCAGCGTCTCGAGTTCCTGCAACCGGGCCGCGGTCGACTGTTGCGGCGGGGCGACCGCCGCGGCCGGCGACGCGGGACCCGAAGGTGCGGGCGCTGCCGGCATGACGCCCGGTGCGCCCTGCGCCGGTGCCTGCCGGGCCGCCGCCCGCCGGACGATGTCCTGCACCTGTTGCCGGGCGGCCGGATTGGAGCGCAGGTCGATCATGTTGTTCATGCCGATGTTGTGGGCCTTGAGGATCTGCAGGATCTCCATCAGCGGTTCCGCCTGACCGGTGAGGTCGTAGGTGCGGTTGTCCTCGGCCACCGTGAACGTCGCCGGCATCAGCCCGCCGATCAGACTGCTTCTGTCCCAATCGATCTGATACTCGTTGGTGGCCGGATCGACCAGCACGGCCAGCCTCCGGTTGGTGATCATCGGCAACCGGCCGATCGACGCGACCACCCGGTCCTGGCTGGCGAACGGCGCCAGTCCCGGACCCGAGATGTTCAGGTCCAGCTTGACCAGCGGCTGGTCGTTGATCCGCGTACTGGTGTCGTGGATACCGGTGATCTGGGCCAGGGCGAGCACGCCGCCCGCCTCGAGCGCCTGCGTCTTCGCCGCGCGCTGCGCGTTCCACGACGCCAGCGCCAGCGCGACCAGTACGTCGACGACGGTGATCAGCAGGCCGGCCCAGAACATCCAGGCGACGTACTCACTTCGGCCCATCGCGAAGTAGACACCGAGGAAGATCGGTCCAACCAGGCCGCCGCACAGCAGGACCATGACCTGAGCTTTGATGTACCGCCACAACATCTGCCACACCCCTCGTCTGACACGTCGCGTGTCAGACTAACGCTCACCGGCGCTTTTCGAGTGGTGTCTTCCAGGGTGCCTCAGGACGGCAGCGAGACGTCCTGCACGGGGTTCTGCGGGGCCGGGAGCGTCGACGACACCAGCTGGTACAGCGGCGAGGTCCAGACGTAGTCGCCGGCCGTCGACGTGGCGTAGCTGGTGTGGACAGCCACCGCGAGCGGGTTCATGGTGTCCTCGGCCTCGGGGTCGTAGTCGCACACCGCGTCGCCGAGGTCGCACACGCTGATCGTCCGGCTGCCGACAGCGGGAGGCAGCGGTGCGGGCGCATGCGCCAGGATCGGCCAGTCCTGCGCGACGCCCTTGCCGGCGCCGGGCACGGACGACACCGAGCCGAGGTTGAGCGTCGGGTCGGCGGGCAGCCGGTCGCCGTCGGCGATCAGCAGCGACGCGGCGAGGTTCGGGCTGGCGGCCAGCGCGTGCAGGTTGCGGTGCACCACCATCGCGCCCTGCGAGTAGCCGGCGAGCACCACCTTGGTGGTCGGGCACTGCTGTACGAACGCCGCGTACTGGCTGCCCAGCGCCGCGGAGCCCTCGTCGACACTGTCGATGAAGCCGGACCAGTCCAGGATCCCGCCGTCCTCGGGGACCTCCGTCGCCGGGTACACGACGGCCTCGGCCGTCATGGTGCGGCCGTCCTGCTGCAGCTGGCGGTCCAGGTCGAGCATGGACCGGTAGACCACACGTCCCATGCCCTCGTTCATGGTGACCTCGGCACCGCGCTCACCGGAGCCGGCGGCACCCATCCAGTGCACGTCCGGGCATGCGGGTTGCGCCTGGGCCGCACCGGCCATGCCGATGACGGCGGCGCCCCCGAGAGCGGTGGCACCGACCAGCGAAGCTAAACGACGGAACACGAGACCCCGACCCTTTCCGGCCGTCGCGCGGCCACTGCGAGATATATCGCCGGACGGCCGGACGTGTTACAGGTGGGACGGGATCACGCGGAGCGTCAGAACGGGAAGCGTGGCGGCGGGATGCTGCGCAGGAAGTCGAGGTTCGGCGGCGGTGGCATCTGCGGCGGCGGAATGCTCTGCAGGAAGTCCAGGTTCGGCGGCGGGATCTTCGTCACGTCGAGGTTCGGCGGTGGGATGTTCCGCAGGAAGTCGAGGTTGGGCGGCGGCACGTTGCGCATGAAGTCCAGATTCGGCGGCGGCAGCGTGGAGAGGTCGAGGGCGGGCAGGGAATTGGGCATGCCAGGCCCGGTGGTGAGAGCCGGGAGCAGGAGTGCGCCCAGGGCGGCCTCCGGCGTCTGGGGACCGCCGGCCCAATTGCCGTTGCCGTTGGCGATGATCATGGCGCTCAGGATGTCGACCACCCCGTTACCGACCCAGCCCGCAGTGCCGGTGACCGCGCCGACGACGGTGTCGACCGTGCGCTGCGCGTCGACTCCCGCCGGTACCTGCGCCGGCGACCAGAAGTTCTCCGGCCGGACGGGTGTGAAATCGAAATTCGGACGCGGGGCCGGCTCGGGGCGCGGGGCGGCGGCGGGGCGCGAGGCGGGCTTCGGC
>NZ_JAUMSQ010000188.1:0-18168 GCF_030519285.1 Mycolicibacterium arseniciresistens | reverse complement strand
CGCGGCGTCCGCCGCCGCGCCGGTCCGCTCCAGCAGCGGGATGACGTAGCGCAGGCAGTACCAGTGCTGCGCCCCGGCTCCGGGACCGGCCTGGCTCCAGTGGTCGAGCACCTCGTGGAGTCGCCCGGCCGCGGCCGCCGGGTCACCGTGCACGGCGGTCACGGCCGCGGACTCCATCCGGGCGATGCCCGTGAGCCAGTTGTTCTGCACGGGCGCGGCCAATGCGAACGCCTCGTCCAGCACACCGACCGCACGCTCGGGATCCGTGGACTTGAGCGAGCGGCCCAGTGCGCACCGGGCCATCGCCGAGACGCTCGGATTGGCGGTGGTCGCTGCGACGCGAATGGCCTCCGCAGCGGCCGCCAGTCCGGCCTCCGGGACACCGAGGACATCCTGGGCGACCGTGCTGTTGTACAGATTCCACACCAGCCTCGGCGCGTCGCCGGCGTCGCGGGCGACGGCGCACTCCTCGAGGTAATGCCCAAGCGCGACAGCGGGATCGCCGCAGATCACCGCCACGTCGGCGGGGATGTCGCCGGGGTAGCCGAGGTAGGAGTGGCCGCGTTCGGGGACCCTGCCCTCGGCGAGCGCGGCGAGCGCCAGCGCGTGGGAGAACCGGCCGAGCACCCATGCGCCGCGCGCGGACACCCCGACCGCCGCGGCGAACAGCGGATGGGCGGGATCGGCGGACTCGATCGCCCGGTCCACCCAGTCCATCGAGGTGTAGCCGACCCGCATGTGCATCAGCTCGGGCAGCGACGCGACGATGCGCAGCGCGAGGCCGGTGTCACCGTCGGCCATCGCCCGCTCGAAGGCGGTGCGCAGGTTGTCGTGGTCGGGTGAGGTGAAGGTGGTGCCCGCGGTCGGCGCCATCCGTTCGATCCACACCTGCTCGTCGGGACCGTGCATCGCCGTGGCCCCGCGCTCGGCAAGTTCGGTGAAGTACGTGGCGTGCCGCACAGCGTACCGGTCGTGAGAATCGTTCTCGCGCAACCGCTCCCGGCCGTACGCCCGCAGCGTCTCCAGCACCGAGTAGCGGGTTCCCGCGTCACCGTGGACGGCCACCACCATCGACTTGTCCACCAGGGCGGTCAGCAGTTCCAGCGTGTCGTCCTCGTCGTCGGTGTGCTCGGCACAGACCCCGTGCACCGCCTCGAGGTCGAAGCTGCCCGCGAACACCGACAACCGGTCGAACAGGGTCTGCTCCCGGTCGGCCAGCAGACGGTAGGACCAGTCGATGGTCGCCGCGACGCTCTGCTGGCGCGGGTGCGCGCCGCGTGCACCGCCGCTGAGCAGGCGCAGCCGGTCCAGCCGTCGCGCCACGTCGAGGCTGCTCATCGCCCGCAGGCGCGCGGCGGCGAGTTCGATCGCCAGCGGCACACCGTCGAGCCGGCGACAGATCTCGGCGACGGCGCCGATCGGTTCGGTGTCGAGGTCGAAGTCGGGCCGGATCGCCCTGGCCCGGTCGGCGAACAGGGCGGTGGCGTCGCCCTCGGGCAGCGGTTCGACGGGCAGCAGCCGCTCACCGTCGATGCCGAGGGATTCCCGGCTCGTGACGAGCACCGCGACGCCGGCGCACTCGCGGGTGATGCGGTCCACCAGGTCCGCCGCGTCGGACAGCACGTGCTCGCAGTTGTCCACGACCAGCAGCAGCCGGCGGCTGCGCAGGTGGTCGACCACGGTGGTGGTGACGGCGGTGTCCCTGCCCTGCGGCAGGCCGAGCGCGACCGCGACGGCCCGGCCCACCGCGGACCCGTCGTCGAGCGGGGCGAGCTCGCAGGTCCGGACACCGTCGGGGAAGCCGTCGGCGTGGTCGGCGGCCTCGTAGGCCAGCCGGGTCTTGCCGACACCACCCACGCCGGTCAGCGTCAGCGCGGTGCCCGCCCGCAGCGCACCGGTGATCGCCGCCAGCTCGCTCGTGCGGCCGATGAACCGGGTCGCCCGGCGCGGGGTGGGGCGGGTGGGCTGCGGCGCCGGCGCGTCCTGCGGAGCGGGCACGGTTGCGCCGGCGAGGATCTCGCGGTGCACGGCCTCCAGCGCCGGCCCGGGTTCGACGCCCAGTTCGGCGACGAGTCGCGCCCGCATCCGCCGGTAGGTCTGCAGCGCGGCGGCCTGTCGGCCGCTGCGGTACTGCGCCAGCATCAGCTGTCCGGCGATCCGCTCGTCGAGCGGGTGAGCCGTTGCCGCCGTGCTCAGTTCGGTGAGCAGTTCGGTGTGCCGGCCGGCCCGCAGCGCGGCGTCGTTGCGGTCCAGCGTGGCGGAGAGGCGCTCGGTCTCCAGCGCCGCGCGCATCCCGTTCACCCACGGCGTGTCGAGGCCGGCGAACGGCTCGCCGGTCCACAGCGCCAGTGCGTCGTCGAACGCGGCGAACGCGTCCACCGGTTGTGCGGCGGCGCGGGCCGCCGCGGTCAGCGTGCGGAACCGGTGCAGGTCGACCGAGTCGGCGTGCGCGTTCAGCGTGTAGCCCGCCGTCCCGCGGGCGATGTGCACAGCACCGGCGGCGGCGAGCGCGTGCCTGAGCCTGGACACGTACGCCGCCAGCGCGTTACGGGCCCGGTGCGGCGGATCGCCCGCCCACACCCGCTCGATGAGCTGATCGGCCGACACCGGCCGGTTGACGTCGACCAGCAGACAGGCGAGCACACACCGCTGCCGCGCATGCCCGACGTCGAGGCCGTGGCCGTCCACGAGGGCCTCGACCTCACCGAGTAACCGGAAATTCACCCCCATCGGGATACAGCGTCCACCACGGGGCGACCCCGCGCCCGCGAAACACGCGGAGCCGGTCAGTCGTGCCGGGCGCCGATCCAGTGCAGCAGGTCGTGCACCGTCTGGTCCTCGAGGCGGTAGCTCACCGACCTGCCCACCCGCGTCGAGCTGACCCAGCCCTGTTCCCGCAGCACCCGCAGCGCCTGCGACACCGCGTTCTCCGAGCGGCCGAGCGCGGCCGCCAGGTCGCTGACGCAGATTCCGGGCGCCCGGTGCAGCCCGAGCAGGATGCCCAGCCGGTTCGGATCGGACAGCAGGTCGAAGCGCTGCGTCCAGCCGGCGGTGTCGACGTCGGCCAGCGCCGACGTCGCCCGCTCGACGTGCACGTGCTCGCCGGCTCGGATCACAGCTCTCAATGTAGCGCCCGACGGGTCCTGGCGAGGGCCGCCGGCGTCAGTCGAGGAAGCCGTGCAGCAGCGTCGCCGAACCGGCGACGTGGACGCGCATGGCGGTGGCCGCGCCGTCGGCGTCACCGGCCAGGATCGCGATCACGACGGCCTCGTGCTGTTCGTCGGAGTGGGCGATGTTGCGGGCCAGCAGCGGGATCCCGTCCAGCATCGCGTTGACCCGCATCCGGTTCTCGGCCACCAGCGGCACCAGTGACGGCGAGCCGGCCGCTTCGGCGATCGCCAGGTGCAGCCGCGAGTCGAGCCGCCGGTAGTCGTCGGGCGCCGCGGCGCGCACATCGGCCAGCCGCGACCACAACCCTTCCCGCTCGGCGGCGGTCAGCGTGCGCTGTGCCGCCATCCGCGCGGCGCCCACCTCGAGGATCTCCCGCAGCCGCAGCGCGTCGTCGATCTCGGCCCGGCTGACGCCGGCCTGCTCGCCGGTGTGCCGGGGCAGCTCGTCGGCCAGGAACGTGCCGCCGTAGCGACCGCGACGCGCCACCAGATAGCCGGCATCGGCCAGCGACCGGATCGCCTCGCGCACGGTGTCGCGGCTGACCCCGAGCCGCGCCGCCAGTTCACGCTCGGGTGGCAGCGACTCCCCCGGTGCGACCACCCCGAGCCGGATCGTCTGCAACAGCCGTCCGACGGTGTCCTCGAACGCGTTTCCCAGCCGCACCGGCCGCAGCAGGGCATCGCCCGCTTCCGGGGAGATCGGCACGTCCGGGTCGGCGGTCATCGCAGCCGGCTTACAGCGGAGTGACGTAGTGACCGCTGATGCCGCCGTCGACCAGGAAGCTCGACGCGGTGATGAACGAGGCGTCGTCACTGGCCAGGAACGCCACCGCTGCGGCGAGTTCCTCCGGCTCGGCGAACCGCCCCACCGGCACGTGCACCAGCCGCCGCGCCGCCCGCTCGGGGTCCTTGGCGAAGAGTTCCTGCAGCAGCGGGGTGTTCACCGGGCCCGGGCACAGCGCGTTGACCCGGATGCCCTGGCGGGCGTACTGCACGCCGAGCTCCCGGGAGATGGCCAGCACACCGCCCTTGGATGCGGTGTAGGAGATCTGCGACGTCGCCGATCCCATCACCGCCACGAACGACGCGGTGTTGATGATCGACCCCTTCTGCGCGGGGACCATGTGCCGCAGCGCCGCCTTGCAGCAGAAGAACACCGACTTGAGGTTGATGTCCTGCACCCGCTGCCATGCGTCGATGCCGGTGTTCTCGATCAGGTCGTCCTCGGGCGGGCTGATCCCGGCGTTGTTGAACGCGATGTCCACCGAGCCGTGCGTCTCGGCGGCGGTGTCGAACAGTGCGTCGACCGCCACCTGGTCGGAGACGTCGACGGCGACGAAGGTGCCGTTCAGGTCGTCGGCGACGGACTTCCCGGCGGCCGGGTCGATGTCACCGATCACGATGGTGGCGCCCTCGGCCCGCATCCGCCTGGCACTCGCCAGCCCGATGCCGCTGGCGCCGCCGGTGATCACGGCGACCTTGCCGGCCAGTCGCTGGGTCAGGTCCATTCAGTTCTCCTCTGCGGCTTGCATTCGGGCTTCGTCTCGTCAGGCTTCTTCGACGGCGATGAAGACGTTCTTGGTCTCGGTGAACGACAGCGGCGCATCCGGTCCGAGCTCGCGGCCCAGCCCGGACTGCTTGAACCCGCCGAACGGGGTGGTGTACCGCACGGAGGAGTGCGAGTTCACCGACAGGTTCCCCGATTCCACCGCACGCGACACCCGCAGCGCGCGTGACAGGTTGTCGGTCCAGATCGATCCCGACAGCCCGTAGGGCGTGTCGTTGGCCAGCGTGATCGCGTCGGACTCGTCGTCGAACGGCAGCACGGTGACCACCGGCCCGAAGATCTCCTCGCGCACCGTGCGGTCCTGCCGCTGCGGGGTGAGCACCGTCGGCGGGAACCACCAGCCCGGTCCCGACGGTGCGGCGCCGCGGAACGCCACCGGCGCGTCGTCGGGCACGTAGGACGCCACCGAATCCCGGTGCGCCCGTGACACCAGCGGGCCCATCTCGGTGTCCTCGGCGCGGGGGTCGCCGACCACCAGGCCCTTGACGGCAGGCTCCAGCAGCTCCATGAACCGGTCGTAGACGCTGCGCTGCACCAGGATCCGGCTGCGTGCACAGCAGTCCTGGCCGGCGTTGTCGAACACCCCGTACGGCGCGGTGGCCGCGGCCTTCTCCAGGTCGCAGTCGTCGAAGACGATGTTGGCGCTCTTGCCGCCCAATTCCAGGGTGACGCGTTTGACCTGGGCGGCGGCCCCCGCCATCACGCGGGTGCCGACCTCGGTCGAGCCGGTGAAGACGATCTTGCGCACGTCCGGGTGGGTGACGAACCGCTCGCCCACCACCGACCCCTTGCCGGGCAGCACCTGGAACAGGCCGTCGGGTAGGCCCGCCTCGAGCGCGAGCTCGCCGAGCCGGATGGAGGTCAGCGGCGTCCACTCCGCCGGTTTGAGCACCACGGCGTTGCCGGCGGCCAGCGCGGGCGCGAACCCCCACGCCGCGATGGTCATGGGAAAGTTCCACGGCGTGATCACCCCGACCACGCCCAGCGGCTCGTTGAACGTCACGTCGAGTCCGCCTGCGACGGGAATCTGCTTGCCGGACAGGCGTTCCGGGGCCGCAGAGTAGAACTGCAGCACGTCGCGGACGTGGCCGGCCTCCCAGGTGGCGTTGCCGACCGGGTGCCCGGAGTTGGCGACCTCCAGCGCGGCGAGTTCCGGCACGTGGGCGTCCACCGCCGCGGCGAACGACCGCAGCGCGGCCGCCCGGTCGGCGGGCGCCAGCCTGGCCCACGCCCGCTGCGCGGTGACCGCCCGCGCGACCGCCTCGTCGACACCGTCGACGTCGAGGAGTTCGACCGAGCGCAGCACCTCTTCGGTGGCCGGGTTGATGACGTCACTGGTGCTGGTGCTCAAGGGCGTTCCTCTCCTTCGCGTGTCGTGCCGCGGCGGCCACCACGCCGGCGAACAACCGCAGATCGTCGAGTCGTTCCTCGGGATGCCACTGCACGGCCACCACCCAGGTGCCGGGGTGCGCGGCGCGGTCCAGCTCCACCGCCTCGATCACCCCGTCGTCGTCGCGGGCGCTGACGACCAGGCCTTCGCCGAGGCGGTCGATGGCCTGGTGGTGGTAACACTGTGCGCCCGAGGTCTTCCCGATCAGGTCCGCCAGCCGGGTGCCGGGTTCGGTCCACACGGCCGATGTGCCGAACACCGCGTTGCCCTTCTGGTGATGGGTGTGGCCGATGACATCGGGCAGGTGCTGGATGAGGGTTCCGCCGAGGGCGACGTTGAGCACCTGGGCGCCGCGGCAGATGCCGAGCACAGGCATATCGCGCCGCAACGCGCCGTCGACGAGGGCGAACTCCCAGCCGTCGCGGACGCGGTCGGGTTCGTCGGTGCGCGCATGGGGCCGCTGGCCGTAGCGGGCGGGGT
The DNA here is from genome assembly GCF_030519285.1 of Mycolicibacterium arseniciresistens. Lineage (NCBI taxonomy): Bacteria > Bacillati > Actinomycetota > Actinomycetes > Mycobacteriales > Mycobacteriaceae > Mycobacterium > Mycolicibacterium arseniciresistens. Next base: position 11,561 of record NZ_JAUMSQ010000188.1, on the reverse strand, counting down.
CGACGTCCTTGCCGCCGGTCAGGATCAGCCCGTCCAGCCCGTCGAGCACGCGGTCGGCGGTGCCCGCGTCGGTGGGTTGCGGCGGCAGCAGGACCACCACCCCGCCTGCGAGGTTGACGCCCTGGAAGTAGACGGCGGGCAGGAAACTCGCCTGCACGTCCCACACCCCGGTCTGTGCCTGCTGCAGGTAGGTGGTCATGCCGATCACCGGCGGCGCCACGGCGCCCGCACCGTTCTCACAGCCGTTCAAAACCACGCACCCGCTCCCAGTCGGTGACCGCGGCGTTGAACGCGTCGAGTTCCACGCGGGCGTTGTTGAGGTAGTGGTCCACCACCTCGTCGCCGAACGCGTCACGCGCCACCTTCGAGCCGTCGAACAGCGCGGCGGCCTCGGCCAGCGTCGTCGGCAGCCGCTCGGCCCCGCTGGTGTAGGCGTTGCCCTCCAGCGGTTCCGGCAGTTCGAGCTCGTTCTCGATGCCGTGCAGGCCGCCGGCGATCAGCGCCGCCACCGCGAGGTACTGGTTGACGTCGCCGCCCGGCGCCCGGCACTCCATCCGCATGCCCGCGCCGTGGCCGACCACGCGCAGCGGGCAGGTGCGGTTGTCGATGCCCCATGCGATCGCGGTCGGGGCGAAGCTGCCTTCGGCGAACCGCTTGTAGGAGTTGATGTTCGGTGCGAAGAACAGCGTCAGCTCACGCATTGTGGCCAGCTGGCCCGCGATGAAGCTGCGGAACATCGGCGACATGCCGAGCGGGTCGCCGTCGTCGGCGAACACCGACGCGCCGTCCTCGCCGCGCAGTGAGATGTGGATGTGACAGCTGTTGCCCTCGCGCTCGTCGAACTTCGCCATGAACGTCAGGCTCTTGCCGTGCTGGTCCGCGATCTCCTTGGCGCCGTTCTTGTAGATCGTGTGGTTGTCACACGTGGTCCGGGCGTGGTCGTAGCGGAAGCCGATCTCCTGCTGGCCGAGGTTGCACTCGCCCTTGACGCCTTCGCAGTACATCCCGGCGCCCTCCATGCCGCGGCGGATGTCGCGCAGCAGCGGCTCCATCCGCGTCGAGGCGAGCATCGCGTAGTCGATGTTGTAGTCGGTGGCCGGCCGCAGGTTGCGGTAGCCGGCCGCCCATGCGTCACGGAACCCGGTGTCGAACACCATGAACTCGAGTTCGGTCGCGGCGTAGGGCACCAGTCCCCGGTCGGCGAGCCGGTCGATCTGCGCGTTGAGGATGGACCGCGGGGCCTGGATCACCGGGGTGCCGTCGGTCCACGAGAGGTCGGCCATCACCAGCGCGGTGCCCGGCAGCCAGGGCAGCAGCCGCAGCGTCGCGAAGTCCGGCGTCATCACCATGTCGCCGTAGCCGGTCTCCCAGCTGGAGATCGCGTAGCCATCGACGGTGTTGTTGTCGACGTCGACGGCGAGCAGGTAGTTGCAGCACTCGGCGCCGTGGGCCGCGGCGTCCTCGACGAACAGGCGCGCCGACAGCCGCTTGCCGGTGAGCCTGCCCTGCATGTCGCAGAACGCGACGATCACGGTGTCGATGTCGCCGTCGGCGACGGACTGCTCGAGTTCGGCCTGGGACAGCATGCCGGGGTTCGGGCTCATTTGGGACCTTCCTGAAGGACATCCGGTCGCTGGCTCAGAATCGCTGACTCGAAGCGCAGATTCAACCATTGAAGCGCACTACCACCGTTCACACGCCTGCATGTTTACAGGAACGTCACTTCCAAAGGTAGGCCAACAGACCATTGGCATCCTGTTCCGCGTGCGGCGAACGCCGTCGTGCCGAGATCCTCGAGGGTCACTCCGACTGATGCGATCTGGGTCACGACAGATCGCTCACCCGTTAATTTTTTCGGCCTGCGGGTAATGTCACCTGCGTGTGTGGAGCCACCGGCGAGGTACGCCTCGACGGCCGAACCCCTGATCTTGCCGCCGTGTCGGCCATGGCCGAGGCGATGTCGCCGCGCGGTCCCGACGGCGCGGGCGCCTGGTCAGCGGGCAGGGTCGCATTGGGACACCGTCGCCTGAAGATCATCGACCTCACCGAGGCAGGCGGCCAGCCCATGGTCGACTCCGACCTCGGCCTCGCGATCGCCTGGAACGGCTGCATCTACAACTACCCCGAGCTGCGCCGCGAACTGTCCGACCACGGCTACCGGTTCTTCTCCACCAGCGACACCGAGGTGATGCTGAAGGCCTACCACCGCTGGGGTGACCGGTTCGTCGACCACCTGAAGGGCATGTTCGCGTTCGCCATCGTCGAGCGCGAGTCCGGTCGGGTGCTGCTGGGCCGTGACCGGCTGGGCATCAAGCCGCTGTACATCACCGAGGACGCCCACCGGATCCGGTTCGCCTCGTCGCTGCCCGCACTGGTGGCCGGCGGTGGTGTCGACACTCGCATCGACCCGGTCGCGCTGCACCACTACCTCACGTTCCACTCGGTGGTCCCGCCGCCGCTGACCATCCTGCAGGGCGTCAAGAAGGTGCCGCCGGCGTCGCTGATCGCGATCGAGCCGGATGGCCGCCGCACCACCACCACCTACTGGTCCCCCGACTTCAGCCGCCGCGACGACCGCGCCGACTGGTCGGAACAGGACTGGGAGGACGCCGTCCTGGCGTCGCTGCGGCTGGCCGTCGAGCGCCGGCTGGTGGCCGACGTGCCGGTCGGCTGCCTGCTGTCCGGCGGGGTCGACTCCAGCCTGATCGTCGGGCTGCTCGCCGAGGCCGGCCAGCACGGACTGCAGACCTTCTCGATCGGATTCGAGTCGGTGGGCGGGGTGGCCGGCGACGAGTTCAAGTACTCCGACATCGTCGCCGAACGGTTCGGCACCGACCACCACCAGATCCGCATCGGCACCGAGCGCATGCTGCCCGCGCTCGACGGTGCGATCGGCGCGATGAGCGAACCGATGGTCAGCCACGACTGCGTGGCGTTCTACCTGCTCAGCCAGGAAGTGGCCAAGCACGTCAAGGTGGTGCAGTCCGGCCAGGGCGCCGACGAGGTGTTCGCCGGCTACCACTGGTACCCGCCGATGGGTGACCCTGCGGCCGCCGCCCTCGACGGTTCGGTGCAGACCTACCGCGGCGCCTTCTTCGATCGCGACACCGCAGGCGTCGGCGGCCTGGTCACCCCCGGGTTCTTCGCCGACGGCGACCCGAGCCTGCAGTTCGTCGCCGAGCACTTCGGCCGGCCCGGCGCCCACTCGGGCGTCGACCGCGCACTGCGCCTGGACACCACCGTCATGCTGGTCGACGACCCGGTCAAGCGGGTGGACAACATGACGATGGCCTGGGGTCTGGAGGGCCGCGTGCCGTTCCTCGACCACGAGCTGGTCGAGCTGGCCGCCACCTGCCCGCCGGAGTACAAGATCGCCCACGGCGGCAAGGGTGTGCTCAAGCAGGCGGCCCGCAAGGTGATCCCGGCCGACGTCATCGACCGGCCCAAGGGCTACTTCCCCGTGCCGGCGCTGACCCACCTCGAGGGCCCCTACCTCGACCTGGTGCGCGACGCGCTGTACGCACCGGAGGCCAAGGAGCGCGGCCTGTTCCGCCCGGAGGCCGTCGACCGGCTGCTGGCGGACCCCAACGGCAGGCTGACGCCGCTGCGGGGCAACGAGCTGTGGCAGATCGGCCTGCTGGAACTGTGGCTGCAACGGCACGGCATCAACGGGGCCGCGGCGTGACCGACACAGATCCACATGTGGTGTCCACCGGTGATCACACCGAGGCCATCACCATGGGTCTGCACGATGCGTCGCCGCAGCATCTCGTCGACGCGATGGCCGACGATGTCGTTCTCGAACTCGGCTGGGGCCGTTTGATCTTCGGCCAGACCTTCGCCGACCCGGAACGGCTGGCGCAGGCCCTGCAACAGGAGGGGCCCGGGCGCCGCGACATCTGCATCTACGCCAGGGAGTCGCACGTCCTCGTCGCGCGCTCGCCCTCGGAGCTCTTCATCGATCCCAGCCACACCTACCGGCTGCGCTTCGCCGACCGCGAGGTGCCCGACACCGATCCGATCGGGTTCACGGTGCGCCCGCTCGCCGACGCCGCCGAGGCCGACGCGATGAACCGGGTGTACGTGCGCTGCGGCATGGTGCCCGCCCCGGTCGACGTCATCTGGGCCAACCACCGCGACGTCGACGCCGTCGAGTACCTGGTGGCGGTCCGCGACGACGACGGATCGGTGATCGGCACCGTCACCGGCGTCGACCACAAACTCCTCTTCAACGACCCCGAGGACGGGTCGAGCCTGTGGACGCTGGCGGTGGACCCCACCACCAGCCTGCCCGGCGTCGGGGCGGCCTTGACCAGGGTGTTGGCCGCCACCTTCCGGGACCGGGACCGGGCCTACCTGGATCTGTCGGTGGCCCACGACAACGCCGCGGCGATCGCGCTGTACGAGAAGCTGGGCTTCCAGCGGGTCCCGGTGCTGGCGGTCAAGCGCAAGAACGCGATCAACGAACCGCTGTTCACCCATCCGCCGGAGACGGTCGACGACCTCAACCCCTACGCACGCATCATCGCCGACGAGGCGATGCGTCGCGGCATCTGGGTCGAGGTGCTCGACGCGGGCGCCGGCGAGATGCGGCTCTCGCATGGCGGGCGCAGCGTGATCACCCGCGAATCGCTCTCGGAGTTCACCTCCGCGGTGGCGATGAGCCGGTGCGACGACAAGCGCCAGACCCGGCGCATAGTCTCCGAGGCGAGCATCAAGGTGCCCAAGGGCCGGCTGGCCACCTTCGACGCCGAGGACCACGCGTTCCTCGCCGAGGTCGGCGACGTCGTGGTCAAGCCCACCCGCGGCGAGCAGGGCAAGGGCATCACCGTCGGCGTCGACGGCCCCGAGGAACTCGACGCCGCCCTCGTGCGGGCCCGCGAGCAGCACCCCGAGGTGCTGATCGAGCAGCGCGCCGCCGGCGACGACCTGCGCCTGGTGGTGATCGACGGCAGGGTGGTCGCGGCCGCGCTGCGCAAGCCCGCGGAAGTCGTCGGCACCGGCAAGCACACCATCGGCGAACTGATCGAGACGCAGAGCAGGCGGCGGGCCGCCGCGACCGGGGGCGAGTCGCGCATCCCGATCGACGAGGTCACCGAGTCCACCGTGCGGGAGGCCGGCTGGACCTTCGACGACGTGCTGCCCGAGGGCGAGCATCTGCGGGTGCGCCGCACGGCCAACCTCCACCAGGGCGGCACCATCCACGACGTCACCGCGGAGGTCAACCCCGAGCTGTGCCGGGTGGCGGTCACCGCGGCCGAAGCGCTCGGCATCCCCGTGACGGGCATCGACCTCCTGGTGCCCGACGTCACCGACACCGAGTACGTGTTCGTCGAGGCCAACGAGCGGCCGGGGCTGGCCAATCACGAACCTCAGCCCACCGCAGCGGCTTTCATCGACTTCCTGTTCCCGAACCAGCCGGGCCTTCCGCAGGCCTGGACTCCGGACGAGACGCCGGCCTAGCCGGTCACCACGTGCTGGTGCGCAGCACGATCTCGGCGGCGACCTGAGCGGTGGCGTCCTGCGCGCTGCGCCGGCTGAGCAGTTCGACCAGCCGGAACTCGCCGTACACGTAGCGCTGACTGGCCTTCGCCACTTCTCGTGACGCCGGGGTGCTCACCAGCGCCGTGGTGTTCATCTCCACCGGTGGGCAGTGCTCGTCGCGGACGGCTCCGGACAGGTCGGCGACCCGGGGATGCCCGCGGTCGATGACCACCAGCCCGATGAAGCGGTCGAGCCTGGTGGCCGCCAACTCCCACGCCAGCTCGCCACCGACCTTGTCCCCCACCAGCAACGCCCAGCGCACGTCGAGCGCGTCGAGGATGCCCACCACCGCCTTGGGGGTCAGCCGGGGATCGGGTCCGATGATGACGGTCCGCAGCGACGCGGTGTGCAGTCGCGCGCAGACCGCGTCGTAGGACGCCGGCGAGTGATTGGCCGCGCCGAGGACCACCACGGTCGAGCCCTTCTCCGGGCCCGCCACGTCCACCGGGACGGAGAACCCGTCGACGGTGACCATGGATGAGAGCATTCGGCCACGCTACAGGGAGAATCCGGGTGCCCGGGCGGAATTAAGATCAAGAACCGACGTTCACTGTGCCGCTGCGCGTTGCGCCTGTCTGCCCGCGGTGTCCAGAAACGTTTGCGGCAGCGTGCCTTTGACGGCGATGTCCGGATTCGCCGTGGGGAACGCGATGCCGAAGACGGCCATGGTGCCCACGTTCTCGAAGCTGAAATAGACACTGTTGTCGACGCCTGCCAGGGTCATCGTCTGTTGGTACACCAGCGCTTCGGCGCGCGGCGCGGGCAGCCGGGTGGTGGTCATCGGGATGCCGTCGCTGGCCGGGTCGAAGAACGTCTCGAACCGCGCGCACCGGTCGGCGGTCGCGGCGAGCCGGTCGAGGTCCAGCGGCCACGTCAGCACGGTCATCACGATGCGGACGCCGTCCCAGGCCACCACGTATTCGGCGGCACTGCCGGGGCCGCGCTCACCGGATCCGGCGATCACCCTGGTGAGCCCGTCCGAGCAACCCGGCGGCTCGGACAGCATCGCCGGCGGGCCGCTGCGGGCGCCGGGCCCGCCGGTCCCGTCGGTCTCCTCGGCGATCCGGTCGAACTGCACGCCGGGCGGGAAGTCCTCAGCGGTCAGCAGCGCCCGCTCCAGCCGGGCGCCGGGCCAGGTGGGTGTCCCGGTGACGGCGGTGGCGCAGCCGGTCAGCGCGCAGACCGCCGCGAGCAGCGCCCCCCACCGGCGGATCATGTGGCCAGGGTAGGCGAGCGCTCAGCGGAGGGTGGTGACGAGCGTCGGGCGCGGCGGCGGACCGTGCGCGACGAGGTCACAAACGGCGTCCACGTCGAGGTGTGCGGCCAGCAGGTCGGCCATCACGTCGAGTTGGGCGTCGCGCCGCACGGTGACGTCGGTGTCGTCGGCGACGACGAAGCCCGGCCGGCCCGCCGCCGCGGCGACCTCGGTGAGCCAGCGCCTGCGGAACGCGTCGTTGTCGAGCAGTCCGTGCCAGTGGGTGCCGTAGACGCCGTCGCGGCGCAGCCCGACAGCGGTTCCGGTGTCGGAGTCGGACCACTCGGCGGCGGAGCTGTCGGCGACCTGGCCGTGGTGGATCTCGTAACCCCGCAGCGGAGCGTCGCGGTGGCACAGCGTCTTCTCGGCGGCGAACGCGATGTCGGCGTCGAGCAGCCCGAGGCCGTCGACGCGTCCGGCCCGCGACTCCACGGTGTCGTCGATGCGGCGGCACAGCATCTGGAATCCGCCGCAGATGCCGAGCACCGGCCGGCCCGCGCGGGCGTACCCGACGATCGCCTCGGCGAGGCCGCGCTCGCGCAGCCACGTCAGGTCGGCGACCGTGGCCTTGCTGCCCGGCAGCACCACGACGTCGGCGTCGGCCAGGTCGGCGGGCTCGCTGACCCAGCGCACCAGCACCCCGGGCTCGCAGGCCAGCGCCTCGACGTCGGTGGAGTTCGAGATCCGGGGCAGCCGGACCGCGGCGACGGTCAGGGGCTGGGCGCCGCGCGGCGGCGTCGGCCGCCCGACCACCCGGCCGGTCAGCACCGACACCGAATCCTCGGTGTCCAGCCAGATCTCGTCGCTGTAGGGCAGCACGCCGTAGGTGGGCCGCCCGGTCAGCTCGGTCAGCCGGTCCAGCCCGGGCGCCAGCAGCGCCGGGTCGCCGCGGAACTTGTTGACCACGAAGCCGGCGATCAGCGCCTGGTCCTGCGGTTCGAGCACCGCGACGGTGCCGTGGAAGTGGGCCAGCACCCCGCCCCGGTCGATGTCGCCGACCACGACGACGGGGAGCCGCCCGGCACGGGCCAGCCCCATGTTCGACAGGTCGGTGGCGCGCAGGTTGATCTCGGCCGGTGAGCCGGCGCCCTCGCACAGCACGACGTCGAATTCCTCGCGCAGTGAAGCGAGTTCGTCGGCGATCAGCGCGGCAAGCCGGTCCCGGTGGGCGATGTAGTCCGCGGCGGCCACCGATCCGGCGACCCTGCCGCGCACCACCAGCTGCGAGGTGCGGTCGCTACCGGGCTTGAGCAGTACGGGATTGAACCGGATGCTGGGCGCCAGGCCTGCGGCGCGGGCCTGCACCGCCTGCGCCCGGCCGATCTCGCCGCCCTCGACGGTGACCGCCGAGTTGTTCGACATGTTCTGCGCCTTGAACGGCGCCACCCGCACGCCTTGGCGGGCCAGTAGCCGGCACAGCCCGGCCACGACCATCGACTTGCCTGCGTCGCTGGTGGTGCCTGCGACCAGCAGCGCGCCCTTCAGCACGCCGAACGTGCGCTCAGTGCGGGATTCGGCCGAGAAAATCGCACTGGGCGCACGCTCGCTGACATGCTCACAGCTGGGTGAGGATCTCGGCGCCGCCGTCGGTGACCACCAGGGTGTGCTCGAACTGCGCAGTCCACTTCTTGTCCCGGGTGGCCACGGTCCAGCCGTCGTCCCAGATCTCGTAGTCCAGGCCGCCGAGATTGATCATCGGCTCGATGGTGAACGTCATCCCCGGCTCGAGCACGGTGTCCACCGACGGCTGGTCGTAGTGCAGCACCACCAGGCCGTTGTGGAAGGTGGTGCCGATGCCGTGGCCGGTGAAATCGCGAACCACGTTGTAGCCGAACCGGTTCGCATACGACTCGATGACCCGGCCGACGACCGACAGTTGACGGCCGGGCTTGACCGCATTGATCGCCCGCATGGTCGCCTCGTGGGTGCGCTCGACGAGCAGGCGGTGCTCCTCGGCGACGTCGCCGGCCAGGAAGGTCGCGTTGGTGTCGCCGTGCACGCCGTCGATGTAGGCGGTGACGTCGATGTTGACGATGTCACCGTCCTGCACGACGGTCGAATCCGGGATGCCGTGGCAGATGATCTCGTTGAGCGAGGTGCAGCACGACTTCGGGAATCCCTTGTAGCCCAGGGTGGACGGGTAGGCGCCGTGGTCGACCATGTAGTCGTGCGCGATGCGGTCGAGCTCGTCGGTGGTGACGCCGGGCGCGACGGCCTTGCCCGCCTCGGCCAGCGCGCCCGCCGCGATCCGCCCGGCGACGCGCATCTTCTCGATCACCTCGGGCGTCTGCACCCAGGGTTCGCTGCCCTCGTCGACCGTCGGCCGCCAGGCGTACTCGGGGCGGGCGATCGATTTGGGCACCGGCAGCGTCGGGGACAGCTCACCGGGGCGAAGCGCGGTGCGGACAGGCATGACACCCAGGATAGCCAGGAGAACGCCGATCTCCCTTTCGGAGAGTGCTGCTACCTTGACAGCCATGCTCGACGAGTCGAACCTCACGACGCGGCCGATGGTGACCACCCCCGACCACCTGCTCGGACAGCTGGGCCTGCGGGATGTCGTGGTTGCCGACGAATTGCTCATCCTCGAGATGGACAACCGGCCCGACCTGGCCAACGTCCGCGGTGCGCTGCAGGGCGGGCTGGTGGCCACCCTGATCGACATCGCCGCGGGACGCCTCGCAGGCAGGCACGTCACCGCCGATCAGGACGTCACCACCGCGGACATGACCGTGCACTTCCTCGCGCCCGTCGTGGCCGGCCCGGCGCGCGCCGAGGCGACCATCGTGCGGGCGGGCAGGCGGATGATCGTCACCGCCGTCGACGTGACCGACGTCGGCCGTGACCGGCTGGCCGCGCGGGCCACGTTGAGCTTCGCGGTGCTCGACCGCAGATAGGTCAGCGCTCGCCGCGCCGCCACCGCCACCCGGTGCGCTGACCACGGATGTCCACCGAGCCGAACACCACCTTGCCGGTCAGCACGACGTGCGGGCGGCCCTCGGCGGGGGCGTCGCGGCGGTGATCGGTGGCGCTGCCGACGATCACCTCGACGTCGTCGATCGACGCGCTCGCACCGTCGGGCAGCCGCAGTTCCAGGCCGCCGGCGCGCAGGTCGAGTTCGATGACGACCATCGGGCCGGCGAACCGGGCCCGGGTCAGGTCGAGGTTGATCGACCCCATCCGGCGGTGCAGCGCCAGCCGGGTCGGGACGATCCACTCGCCTTGGCGTTTCAGGGATCCGAACACGCCACGCAGTTCGACGCGGTCAGTGGCCGAGGTGACGATCGCGCCGGGACCGGGCAGGTCGTCGACGAGCGTGTCGAGGTCGGGCCGCAGTCGGGCCTGCGACACCCGCGCCGAGCGTTCCTCGAACTCGTCGATGTCGATCAGGCCCATCGCGACGGCGTTGTGCAGCCGGCGCAGGGTGCCGTTGCGGTCGGCGTCGGAGATGCGCAGTGCGATGGGTTCGCCGTTGGGACTGGTCATGTCCCGTCCCAATTTACCGCCGCCGGGACCTCAGGCCAGATAGTCGGGCGGCAGGCCGTCGAGCATGCCGCGCAGCATCCGCACCGCGTACTCGGAGCTGCCGCCACCGACGATGAGCGCGGCGAAGGCCATGTCGCCGCGGTAGCCGGCGAACCACGAGTGTGAGCCGCCCGCGAATTCGGCCTCACCGGTCTTGCCCCGCACGTCGCCGACGCCCTGCAGGTCGTCGGCGGTGCCGTTGGTCACCACCAGCCGCATCATCGGCCGCAGGCCGTCGACCATCGCCGGCGAGATGGGCGTGCGGTCGCCGTTGATGACGGTCTCGCGGCCCTCGATGAGGCGGGGCACCGGGGTGCGTCCCGCCGCGACGGTGGCTGCGGCCATCGCCATGCCGAACGGGCTGACCAGCACCTTGCCCTGGCCGAAACCGTCCTCGGTGCGCTCGGCCAGGTTGACCGTCGGCGGCACCGAGCCCGACACCGTGGTGATGCCCTCGATCTCGTAGTCCGGCCCGATGCCGTACTGCGCGGCGGCGGTGGTCAAACCGCGCGGCGGCATCCGGCTGGCCAGTTCGGCGAAGGTGGTGTTGCACGAGCTGGCGAAGGCCCGCGACATCGGCACGGTGCCGAGGTCGAAGCCGCCGTAGTTGGGCACGGTGCGGTGGCCGATGTCCATCTTGCCGGGGCAGCCGAGCAGGGTGTTGGGGGTGGCCATGGCCCGGTCGATCGCGGCGCCCGCGGTGACGATCTTGAACGTCGAGCCGGGCGGGTAGAGCCCCATCGTGGCGATCGGCCCGTCGGCGTCGGCTGCGGCGTTCTGCGCGACGGCAAGGATCTCGCCGGTGGACGGCTTGATCGCGACGATCATCGCCTTCTTGCCGGTGAAGTTCACCGCGTTCTGCGCCGCGTTCTGCACGGCCCGGTCCAGGCTGATGGTCACCGACGGCGACGGGTTGCCGGGAACCTCGTTGAGCACGTCGACGTCCACGCCGTTGTGGTTGACGCTGACCACCCGCCAGCCGGCCTGGCCGTCGAGTTCGTCGATGACGGCCTTGCGCACCTCCTCCACGATCGCGGGGGCGAAGCTGTCGTCGGTCGGCAGCATGGCGGCCTGCGGGGTGACGACGACGCCGGGCACCGCGCCCAGCGCCCCAGCCACGCGGTCGTGATCGGACTGGCGCAGGGTGATCAGGCTCAGCGGCCCCGGCGACGAGCTGGCAACCTCGGCCAGCCGCTGGGCGTCCAGCGTCGGGTCGAACTGCCGCAGCGCGTCGGCG
>NZ_JAUMSQ010000187.1:0-1046 GCF_030519285.1 Mycolicibacterium arseniciresistens | reverse complement strand
CGGGCTGGCGGGCGATCGACGCCGCCGAGGTCGCGCGTGGCGGCGAGGCCCGGCCGCGGGTGAAGTTCACCTCGGTCCCGGACATGCTGGCCGCCGCGGCGAACGCACCAACACCACCGCTGCACCAGCGGCTGCTGGCCGGATTGTGGCGCTAGCCTCGACCTTTCAGCGGCAGACGGCCGCGGCCTACTGCTGCTGCTTCATCGCCTCTTCGATCTCCTCCATGCTGACCTCGCGCATGGGCTGACCCATCGACCAGTAGTGGCCGAACGGGTCGCGCAGCACCCCGTAGCGGTCCCCCCAGAACGCGTCCTCGAGAGGGGACAGCACGGTGGCGCCGGCATCGACGGCGCGCTGGAACTTGGCTTCCACGTCGGTGACCGTCAGATGGATGGTCACCGGCGTGCCGCCCAGCGAGGTGGGCGTCATCGACTTGCCCTCGGTCATCTCCGGGAAATCGTCGTTGAGCATCACCATCGAACCGTTGATGTTCAGCGCGGCGTGCACGAGTTTGCCGTCCGGACCGGGCACCCGTCCGTACTCGGTGGCGTCGAAGGCCTTGACGTAGAAGTCGATCGCCGCGGCGGCGTCGTCGACGACCAGGGACGGGGACAGTGCGGGTTGCACTTCGATGGCCATGGGGGGCTCCTTCTGGTTCGGTGGTGTCCATGGTGACTGCCGGCACCGACAAAACTCACCGCGAGACGACGGTTGTTGACGCCGCCACCCCGAACTTCAGGTCAACAACCGTCGTCTCGGCGCACGCCTCAGACGACGGAGAACGACGCAGGCAGCGGTGCGCGGCCGGTCAAAGCCATCAGCAGCGTCTCGCCGTCACCGAGCGTGACGGCGGTGTCCGCGGCCAGCCGGACCGCGGCGGCAAGGACGTCGCGGGGCAGCGCGTGGTCGAGCCCGACGGCGCGGGCGATGTCGAGGCCGTGCACGGCCAGTTCGAACGTGCGGGTCGGGAGGTAGTTGGACAGCCGGATGCCCTGTCCGCCGATCACCTCGATCAACCGGTCGTCGGCGCCGTCGAGATCGCGGCG
>NZ_JAUMSQ010000186.1:0-17291 GCF_030519285.1 Mycolicibacterium arseniciresistens | reverse complement strand
CGTGACGGCGGTGTCCGCGGCCAGCCGGACCGCGGCGGCAAGGACGTCGCGGGGCAGCGCGTGGTCGAGCCCGACGGCGCGGGCGATGTCGAGGCCGTGCACGGCCAGTTCGAACGTGCGGGTCGGGAGGTAGTTGGACAGCCGGATGCCCTGTCCGCCGATCACCTCGATCAACCGGTCGTCGGCGCCGTCGAGATCGCGGCGGACCTGTGCGGCCAGCGCCTCCACCGCCGCGGCGGGGTCCGGCCCGAGATCTCGACCCGCCTGCCGGCCGCGTTCGAGCACCGCGGCGCCGCCGGCCTGCGTCGCGAACTGCCGTGCGAACACGTAGTACTCCTGCGGGTCGCGCAGGTCCTCACGCGGGGCGGTGGTCCTCAGATAGGCGCTCACCGTCGTCAGCGATCGCGACGTGTGGCCGACCAGTGCGCGCAGATCCCACTCGCCCAGGCCGGGGCCGTCCCACGCGCCGGCCTGGATCTTCGCCACCAGTTCGGCGAAACTCGCTGCGGCGCTGTAGAAGACCCGATCGGCGGTCACGAGCGGGCGATCTGATCCCATCCGCGCACGGTTTCCGGGCCGCGCGGTTCGGGACCGACGTAGACCGCAGCCGGCCGGACGAGCCTGCCGAGCCGCTTCTGTTCGAGGATGTGCGCGCACCAGCCCGCGGTGCGCCCGCAGGTGAACATCGCCGGCATCATCGAGGTCGTCACCTCGGCGAAGTCGAGGATCACCGCGGCCCAGAACTCGACGTTGGTCTCGATCGCGCGGTCGGGCCGACGCTCGCGCAGTTCGGTCAGCGCGGCCTGCTCGAGCGCCGCCGCCACCTCGTAGCGCGGCGCCGCCAACCGCTGCGCCGTGCCGCGCAGCACCCGGGCCCGCGGGTCCTCGGCCCGGTACACCCGGTGCCCGAAGCCCATCAGCTTCTCCTTGCGGTCCAGGATGCCCTTGACCACGGCGGCGGCGTCGCCGGTCTTCTCGACCTCCTCGATCATCGGGATCACCCGCGCCGGGGCGCCGCCGTGCAGCGGGCCGCTCATCGCGCCGACGGCACCCGACAGCGATGCGGCCACGTCGGCGCCGGTCGAGGCGATCACCCGCGCGGTGAAGGTGGAGGCGTTCATGCCGTGCTCGGCGGCGCTCACCCAGTACGCGTCGATGGCCTCGACGTGCCTGGGGTCCGGCTCGCCCTTCCAGCGGGTCATGAATCGTGCTGTCACCGTGTCGCACCCGTCGACGACGCGCTGCGGCACGGCGGGCTGGTAGATGCCGCGGGCGGACTGGGCGACGTAGGACAGTGCCATCACCGACGCCCTGGCGAGCTGGTCGCGGGCGGTGGCGTCGTCGATGTCGAGCAGCGGCTTGAAGCCCCAGATCGGGGCGAGCATGGCCAGGCCGGCCTGGACGTCGACGCGGACGTCACCGCTGTGGATCGGCAGCGGGAACGGTTCTGCGGGGCGTAGTCCGCGGCCGAACTCGCCGTCGACGAGCAGCGCCCACACGTCGCCGAAGGTGACCTTCTGTGTGACGAGGTCCTCGATGTCGACGCCGCGGTACCGCAGCGCGCCACCGTCCTTGTCGGGTTCGGCGATCTCGGTGGTGAACGCCACCACGCCCTCGAGTCCCTCGGCGAAGTCTTCCGGCAGCCCCGACGCGGCAGTCATGAGCAGATTCTCGCACCACCGCCGGGCGCCCTCGCTACCGGCCGGTAACCGCGGCCACTTCGGCTTGCCCGTCCAGGCGTAGCGTCGTGCGGGTGGCTGATGGGTCGGACGCCGTCGGATCGGACGGCGCCTCGAATGAACACTTGGCGAGGATGCGCGTGGAGTACGGATCGGTGGAGAAGGACGGCAGCGGAGACCTGGAGGCCGACTGGCTCGGCGCCGACCCCGCGACGGGTTGGGTTGACCTGCTGCGCAACTGGCTGACCGATGCCGAGCGGGCGGGTGCCGCCGAACCCAACGCGATGGTGGTGGGCACCGTCGACGCGGCGGGCCGTCCCGTCACCCGCACGGTGCTGTGCAAGAGCGTCGACGGCGAGGGCATCACGTTCTACACGAACTACGACTCCGACAAGGGTGAGCAGCTGGCGACGACGCCCTACGCGTCGGTGACCTTCCCCTGGTACGCGCTGGGCCGGCAGGTGCACGTGCGCGGGGCGGTCACCCGCGTCGCGCCGGACACCACCGAGCAGTACTGGTCGAAGCGGCCACGCGGCTCCCAGTTGGGGGCGTGGGCGTCGCACCAGTCGAAGCCGATCGCCTCGCGCAGCGCGCTGCTCGATCAGCTGACCGAGGTGACCGAACGCTTCGCCGCCGACGACGAGGTGCCGGTGCCGCCGAACTGGGGCGGATACCTGATCACACCCGAGACCGTCGAGTTCTGGCAGGGCCGGGAGAATCGGGTGCACAACCGGATCCGAGTGACGCTCGCGCCGGACGGAGTCCGCGTCGAGCGGCTCCAGCCCTAGCGTGCGGCGGCTCTTCGCCGACACCGCCCCGCTTCGTTCGCCGGACTTCCGCCGGCTGTGGCTGGCAGGCATCCCCACCGTCATCGGCGCCAACCTGACGATCTTCGCGGTGCCGGTGCAGCTCTACGCGCTCACCCAGAGTTCGGCGTACGTCGGACTGGCGGGCGTCTTCGCACTGGTGCCGCTGATCGTCTTCGGGCTGTGGGGCGGCGCCTGGGCGGACGCAATGGACCGCCGGGTGCTCCTGGTGATCACCTCGTGCGGGCTGGCCGCGGCGTCGGTGTTGTTGTGGCTGCAGGCCGCGCTGGGACTGAACAACGTCTGGGTGGTGCTGTGTCTGCTGGGGGTGCAGCAGGGCTTCTACGCGGTGAATTCGCCGACCCGCGCGGCCGCCATCCCGCGGATGGTGCCCGGCGACCAGTTGCCTGCCGCCAACTCGCTGAACATGACGGTGTTCCAGTTCGGCGCGATCGTCGGCCCGCTGCTGGCCGGCGTGCTGCTGCACTGGGTGGACCTGTCGACGCTGTACCTCATCGACGCGCTGACGTGCGTTCTGCCGATCTGGGCAACGTTCCGGCTCGCTGCGATGCCGCCGTCGGGCGACTCGAAGGGCGGGGCGCGCTGGGGTCTGCGAGCGGTGCTCGACGGCTTCCGCCACCTGGCAGGCAACCGGGTGGTGCTGATGTCGTTCGTCGTCGACCTGATCGCGATGATCTTCGGCATGCCGCGGGCACTGTTCCCGCAACTGGCCCACGAGAGCTTCGGCGGCCCCGTCGAGGGCGGCACCACGGTGGCGCTGCTGGCCGCAGCGATGTCGGTGGGCGCCGTCCTCGGCGGCGTGTTCTCGGGCTGGCTGCCGAGGATCGGCAGGCAGGGGCTCGCGGTGGTGGCCGCCATCGTGGTGTGGGGTCTGGCGATGGTCGGCTTCGGTGTGGCCTGCGGGCTGGCCGACGGCCGTGCCGGCGGAATGCTATGGGCCGCACTGGCGTTCCTCGCCCTCGGGGGCGCGGCGGACATGGTGTCGGCGGCGTTCCGGTCGAGCATCCTGCAGGAGGCGGCGTCCGACGACGTGCGAGGTCGCCTGCAGGGCGTCTTCGTCGTGGTGGTCGCCGGTGGGCCGCGGCTGGCCGACACCGTGCACGGCGCCGCGGCGGCCGCGGTGGGCACGACCATCGCCGCGGCCGGCGGAGGCGGGCTGGTGGTCGCCGGCGTACTGGTGGCCGCCCTGCTGTCACCGGCCTTCGTTCGCTACCGACCGGGGAAAACGCCCCGAGCAGACATACTGTGAGTACGGGCGATTTGCATAGGGTGCCAAATTTTCAGGATTTCATCAGCTCGGCGGGATAGCATCGCGACGTGGCTGAAGTCGACGGCAAACCGATCCTCGGCCTGCGTGAGCGCAAGAAGCAGCGCACGCGAGCAGAACTGATCGAGGCGGCCGTCGAGTTGTGCACCCGGCAGGGATACGAGGCCACCACGGTCGACCAGATCGCCGCCGTCGCCGACGTCTCGCCGCGCACGTTCAGCCGCTACTTCGCCACCAAGGACGCCGTCGTACTCGCCTCCATCGACGACATCGTCGAGCTGGTGGCGGTCCAGTTGACGCGCCAGCCCGACGACCTCACCCACCTGGATGCGCTGTGCAAGGCCCATATCGAGGCGTTCGTCTCGACGAAGACCGGTGCGGTCAACGGGTTGACCTCCGAGCGGTTGCTCGCCGCCGCCCGCATCATCAACTCCTCGCCCTCACTGCGTCACCTGTCCGGGGAGTTCCGCGAGGACGCGGTCAACGCCGCCCTCGCGCAGCGGATGGGGGTGGCGCGCGACGACAAGCGGCTCAAGCTGGTGGCGTGCGTGTGGTCGGCGATCGTGAGCACCGCGATGGCCGACGTCGGCAAATCGGACTGGGCCAGCCTCACCGTCGAGGCCATCGTGTCGCGCGTCGAGGAGACCTACTCGATGTTCCTGGCGGAGACGGCCGGCGCCCGGCAGCCGGCCTGAGCAACTGCCGCCCCCCGCGGGCACGACCGTCGGGATGGGACTACCTTTTGTAGGACAGGTCCGCATCTCAGGCGATGACGAAGGGGTACCCGTGGCCGATAACCCGTCCGGTGGAGAAGAGCACGCCACCCTGTCCTATCCCGGGGGCGAACTGGAGCTGGATGTAGTCCACGCCACGGAAGGATCCGACGGCATCGCGCTGGGGTCACTCCTGGCCAAGAGCGGCTACACCACCTACGACAGCGGTTTCGTCAACACCTCGTCGACCAAGAGTGCGATCACCTACATCGACGGCGACGCCGGGATCCTGCGCTACCGCGGCTACCCGATCGAGCAGCTGGCCGAGAAGTCGACCTTCATCGAGGTCAGCTACCTGTTGATCTACGGCGAGCTGCCGACCGCGGAGCAGCTGGAGAAGTTCACCACCCAGATCCAGCGGCACACGTTGCTGCACGAGGACCTGAAGCGGTTCTTCGACGGTTTCCCGCGCAACGCCCACCCGATGCCGGTGCTGTCGAGTGCCGTCAACGCGCTGAGCGCCTACTACCAGGACTCGCTCGACCCGTTCGACGACGAGCAGGTCGAGCTGTCGACGATCCGGTTGCTCGCCAAGCTGCCGACGATCGCGGCGTATGCCTTCAAGAAGTCGGTGGGCCAGCCGTTCCTCTACCCGGACAACTCGATGAGCCTGGTCGAGAACTTCCTGCGGATGACGTTCGGCCTGCCGGCCGAGCCCTACGAGGTGGACCCTGAGGTCGTCCGCGCCCTCGACATGCTGCTGATCCTGCACGCGGACCACGAGCAGAACTGCTCCACCTCGACGGTGCGATTGGTCGGCAGCTCGCAGGCGAATCTGTTCACGTCGATCTCCGGCGGCATCAACGCGCTGTGGGGGCCGCTGCACGGCGGCGCGAACCAGGCGGTGCTGGAGATGCTCGAGCGCATCCGCACCGAGGAGAGCGACGTCCAGACCTTCGTCAAGAAGGTGAAGAACCGCGAGGACAACGTGAAGCTGATGGGCTTCGGTCACCGCGTCTACAAGAACTACGACCCCCGCGCGCGGATCGTCAAGGAGCAGGCCGACAAGATCCTCGGCAAGCTCGGCGGCGACGACGAACTGCTCGACATCGCCAAGTCGCTGGAGGAGTTCGCCCTCACCGACGACTTCTTCGTCGAACGCAAGCTCTACCCGAACGTCGATTTCTACACCGGCGTGATCTACCGCGCGATGGGCTTCCCGACGCGGATGTTCACCGTGCTGTTCGCGCTCGGCCGGTTGCCGGGCTGGATCGCGCACTGGCGGGAGATGCACGACGAGGGTGGCGGCAAGATCGGCCGGCCGCGGCAGATCTACACCGGCTACACCGAACGCGACTACGTGGACTCCGAGAAGCGCTGACGCGGTTCCCGCGCACGGTCGCGGGGCGACGAATGTCACGATCAATCCGCTTGCGATCACGACAGTTGTAGTTTCACAATAGTTAGGTGATCGATACTGTCGGCATGACCTCGCGGCGCAAGGCCATCATCCTGATGTCCTGCTGCCTGAGCCTGCTGATCGTGTCGATGGACGCGACGATCGTCAACGTCGCCATCCCGGCCATCCGCTCGGACCTGCACGCGTCGCCGTCGCAGCTGCAGTGGGTGATCGACGTCTACACGCTTGTGCTGGCGTCGCTGCTGATGCTGGCCGGCGCCACCGGCGACCGGTTCGGCCGGCGGCGGGTGTTCCAGCTCGGGCTGGCGATCTTCGCGCTCGGCTCACTGCTGTGCAGCCTGGCGCCCAACATCGAGACGTTGATCGTCGCGCGGCTGCTGCAGGCCGTCGGGGGTTCGATGATGAATCCCGTTGCGCTGTCCATTATCTCGCAGGTGTTCACCGGCCGGGTCGAGCGCGCACGGGCGCTCGGGTTCTGGGGGGCCGTGGTCGGCATCTCGATGGCGCTCGGCCCCATCGTCGGCGGACTGCTGATCGAGTGGATCGGCTGGCGGGCGGTGTTCTGGATCAACCTGCCGATCTGCGCGGCGGCGATCATCCTGACCGCGGTGTTCGTGCCCGAGACCAAGTCGGCGACCATGCGCAACATCGACCCGGTGGGGCAGGCGCTCGGCGTGCTGTTCCTGTTCGGCGTCGTGTTCACCCTGATCGAGGGCCCGGGGCTGGGGTGGACGAATCCGCGGACCGTCGGCGCCGCGGTGGTCGCCGTCATCGCGTTCGCGGCGTTCCTGCGCTACGAGTCGCGCCGCCACGACCCGTTCGTCGACCTGCGCTTCTTCCGCAGCATCCCGTTCACCTCGGCGACGGTGACGGCGATCTCGGCCTTCGCGGCGTGGGGCGCGTTCCTGTTCATGATGTCGCTGTACCTGCAGGGGGAGCGCGGCTATTCGCCGATGCACACCGGCCTCATCTACCTGCCGATCGCGATCGGCGCGCTGCTGTTCTCGCCGTTGTCGGGACGCCTCGTCGGGCGGTTCGGCGCCCGGCCGTCGCTGCTCGTCGCCGGTGTCCTGATCACGTCGGCCTCGGTGTTGTTGACGTTCCTCACCGCGACGACGCCGGTGTGGGAGCTGCTGGTGGTGTTCGCGGTGTACGGCATCGGCTTCTCGATGGTCAACGCGCCGATCACCAACGCCGCGGTCAGCGGGATGCCGCTGGACCGGGCCGGCGCGGCGTCGGCGGTGACCTCGACCAGCAGGCAGATCGGCGTGAGCATCGGTGTGGCGCTGTGTGGTTCGGTGGCGGGAGCGGCGCTGGCCGGCACGGCTGCCGACTTCGCGACCGCGGCACGCCCGCTGTGGTTCGTGTGCACCGCATTCGGGGTGGTCATCACCGTGCTCGGCGTCTATTCGACATCGGGACGGGCGCTGCGGTCCGCCGAGCGGCTGGCGCCGCTGATCGCCGGCGATCCCGTCCGCACGGAGCCGACGCATGTCACATGACGGTCTGGCCGACGACGTCTGGCGGGCGATGGCCGCGCTGGTGTACGACAACCGGGAGCGCTGGAAGCGCGCGGTGGTCGAGCAGACGGGGCTGCCGTTCAGCCGGGTCCGCGTCCTGCGCCGGCTGGCCCGTCAGCCGATGAGCGTCAAGGAGATCGCGCACGCCGCCACCATCGATGCGCCCGCGGCCACCGTCGCCGTCAACGACCTCGAAGACCGTGGACTGGTGATGCGCGAGGTCGATCCGGGCAACCGCCGCAGCAAGCGGGTGTCGCTGACGGCGGCCGGTCGCGCCGTGGTCGAGCGGATCGACGCCATCGACGACCCGGCGCCCCCTGCTCTGAGCGCGCTCGCCGCCGACGACCTGGTGACGCTGCATGCCATCATCGGCCGGCTGAGGTGACGCTCAGACGCGGGTGAGTGTCGTGTTGTACAGCGCCACCGCCGTGTCGGTCGGCAGGATGTCGACGAACGTCGCGACGCCCCGCACCGCATCGCCGCGCGCGATGATGTGGCCACCGGCATTGTGGGAACACGGGAAAGCGTTGCAGCGCAACCAGAAACCGGGAGCGCTCTGATAGGGCGCCATGCTCGGCGCCTGGTCGACGCGGTAGCGGCCCGGCGCGATGAACGCGGTCACCCAGCCCTTGCCTGCCTCCGTGTCGACGCCGAACACCCCGTTGCTGCCGTAGGTCGGCACCGCCTGCGCAGGCGCGGCGAGCACCATCGCCGCCGCGGACATCGCCGCAGCGGCGAGTGCCGCGATCGTGGCCTTCATCTTCGCCAGGCTAGCAAGCCGGCCGCCGCTTCACCGGCTTTCGAGCACAGCCATCGCCGCGTTGTGCCCACCGATGCCCGACACCCCGCCGCCGCGCCGAGCGCCGGAGCCGCACAACAGGATTCGCTCGTGGGCGGTGTCCACACCCCAGCGCCGGGCCGGGGTGTCGAGCGCCTCGTCGTCCTCGGCGAACGGCCAGTGCAGCCCGCCGTGGAAGATGTTGCCCGCGGTCATGCCGAGTGTGTGCTCCAGGTCGGCCGTGGTCTTGGTCTCGATGCACAGCCGGCCCGCGCCGTCCTCGAGGATCACGTCCTGCACGGGTTCGTCCAGCACCGAGTTCAGTGAACCGAGCGCCGCCGACGTCAGCGCATTGCGCAGCCGCTCCGGATCCTGGCCGTGGGCCAGCGAGTGCGGCGTGTGCAATCCGAATAGCGTCATCGTCTGCGCGCCGGTCTCGCGAAGGCGGTCGGACAGGATGGTCGGATCGGCCAGCGAGTGGCAGTAGATCTCGCACGGCAGCGGCTGGGGGACATCGCCGCCTGCGGCACGGTCGTGGGCGGCGTCGAGCTGCGTCAGGTTCTCGTTGACGTGGAACGTCCCGCCGAATGCCTGCTCGGGCGTCACCGACGCGTCGCGCAACCGCGGCAACCGGCGCAGCATGAGGTTCACCTTGACCTGGGACCCGCCGGCGAGCTGTGGCGCGGGGTCGCCGACGAGGCCGGCGAGCACCGCCGGGGTGACGTTGGCCAGCACGAACCGCGCGCCGACGCGGTGCTCCCGCCCGCCGGACCGGTAGCGCACCTCGCCGTCCGGGTCGATACCGAACACATCTGCGCCGGTGACGATCTCGGCGCCGAAGCCGGCGGCCGCGGCGGCCAGCGCGCCGCTGACCGCGCCCATGCCGCCGATCGGGACGTCCCAGTCGCCGGTGCCGCCGCCGAGCAGGTGGTACAGGAAACACACGTTCTGCGCCAGGGACGGGTCGTCGGTCCTGGCGAACGTGCCGATCAGGGCGTCGGTGGCCATCACCCCGCGCACCAGGTCACTGGACACCGCGCCTTCGATCGCCGCACCGATCGGCGCGCCCGTCATGGCGTGCCACACCGCGCCGGCATCCGGGTCGCCGGCCAGCACGTGCGCATTCGCCTGGTTGCGCGTCATCAGCGGCGCCGTCATGGTCGGCCACAACCGCTCGGTGACCGTGCGGCAGCGACGGTAGAACTCCGCGAAGCCGGCCTCGTCGTCGGCGGCGCCGACGGCCGCGAACGTGTTCGTCCGACCCACCAGCAACCCGCTCCGCCCGCCGGTCGCCGGGTCCGGCGTGTACGACGACTGCCGCCGCTTGACCAGCCGGACGCGTGCGCCCAGATCGTCGACGATCCGCCGCGGCAGCAGGCTGACCAGATACGAGTACCGCGACAGCCGCGCGTCGACGCCCTCGAACGCGTGCGCCGAGACGGCCGCCCCGCCGACGTGGTCGAGGCGTTCCAGCACCAGCACCCGCCTGCCGGCGCGCGCCAGATACCCCGCGGCGACCAGCCCGTTGTGGCCGCCACCGACGATCACCGCATCGAAGGTCCCCGCCGGAGCGGCGTGGTCGGCGCTCAGTTCAGGTAACCCTCGACCTCACCGGCCGGTCGCACCTCGGCCTCACGGGGATCCTTGCCCGACTCACGCAGGGCGCGTCGTTGTCGCAGCAGGTCCCAGCACTGGTCGAGTGCCACCTCGACGGCACGCAGCCGCTGGTGTTCTTCGGATTCGTCGATCTCGTGGTGCTGGAGCTGGGAGCGCAGGTCCTTCTCCTCGGCAACGAGTCGGTTCACCTGATCGAGGATGTCTTCGTCTTTGGCCACGGCACCAGTCTGCCCGACTACGGTGGGTGCGGTGACTGCCAATAGTGGGGGAAAGCCCGAGATCGAGTTTCCCGATGGACCGCCTCCGACCGATCTGGTCATCGAGGACCTGGTCGTCGGCGAGGGCGCGGAGGCCGTGCCGGGCGCCAACGTCGAGGTGCATTACGTCGGTGTCGAGTACGACACCGGCGAGGAGTTCGACAGCTCGTGGAACCGCGGCGAGTCGATCGAGTTCCCGCTGCAGGGCCTGATCCAGGGCTGGCAGGACGGCATACCCGGGATGAAGGTCGGCGGCCGACGCAAGCTGACCATCCCGCCGGCCCAGGCCTACGGCGACGCGGGCGGCGGGCACCGGCTCTCGGGCAAGACTTTGATCTTTGTCATCGACCTGCTGGCCACCCGCTAGAGCTGCAATCCCTCGCCGGGTCGCGGGCCCGGCAGCCGTAGCAGCAGCCGGGCGCCACCCAGGGGGCTGGCCTCCAGCGTCGCCGTGCCGCCGTGCAGTTCGGCCTGCTGCGCGACGAGCGCCAACCCCAGCCCGGAACCCAGCCGCGACGCCGTCGACCCGCGGGAGAACCGCTCGAACACCAGCGCGCGTTCCTCCTCGGGCACGCCGCAGCCGTCGTCGTCGATCGCGATCTCGACGCCCTCGCGTGAGCTGACCGCCGAGAGCTGCACCCGGCCCGCCCCGCCGTGTTTGACGGCGTTGGCGATGGCGTTGTCCACCGCGAGCCGCAGCCCGGCGGGCAGCCCGACGATGATCACCGTCGGCGCAGGCGCCAGCGAGACCTCCAGATCGGGGTAGATCCGCATCGCGTCGTGCGCGGCCCGGTCGAGCAGATCGGTGATGTCGACCGGGACATGGTCGTCGGCGGTGGACAGTTCCCCCTGCGCCAGCCGCTCGAGCGCCCACAGCGTCGCCTCGATCCGCGACTGCGTGCGGATGACGTCGCCGACCACCTCCTGGCGCTGCTCGCCGTCCAGGTCCAGGGTGGCGAGCACCTCCAGGTTGGTCCGCATCGCCGTCAGCGGGGTGCGCAACTCGTGCGCCGAGGCCGCCGAGAAGTCGCGCGCCGAGGTCAGCGCCGCCTTGGTCCGGTCCTGCTCCTTGGCGATGCGCTGCAGCATGCCCTTCACCGCGTCGGCGATCTCGACGGCCTCCGTCGCGCCGCGCACCTCGATGACCGGCGTCTCGTCGGCGGTGTCGATCTGGCTGGTCTGCCGCGCAAGGCGCTTGAACGGCCTCACCGCGAACGTCGCCAGCAACCAGCCCACCACCGCGGCGGCGCCGATCGCCAGCGAGCAGATGATCACCACCCGCCGGTGCAGGTTGTTGGTGTCGGCGATGGTGGCGTTGTAGGTGTCGCCGACGGCCACCAGCATCGGCTCGGGTGTCGGGATCTCGACCGTGCGCACCCGGTACCGCACGCCGTCGACGTAGGTGTCCTCGTAGCCCGCGGGCAACTCGGGCAGCACCACCTCGGAGTTCGAACTGATCTGCCCGGCCCTGCGCACCGTGATGACGGCGTCCTTGTCGTTGGGCGACTTCGGGATCTCGTCGAGCCCGCGCGGCAGGAACGGGATCGCGAAGCCGGCCGCCTCGTCCAGCCTGCGGTCGAGGCGCTCCTTGCGGTCCCCGGTGATGCCCACCCAGACCACGGTGCCGACGATCAGCACCGGGATCGCCGCGCCGATCGCTGTCGCGACCACCACCCTGGCCCGCAGTGAAGGCGTGCGGCGGATGCGCGACAGCAGGTTCATCGACTACTGGGTCCGCAGCACGAAACCCACACCACGCACGGTGTGCAGCAGCCGCGGCGCGCCGTTGGCCTCGAGCTTGCGGCGCAGGTAGCCGATGAACACGTCCACCACGTTGGTGTCGGCGGCGAAGTCATAACCCCACACCAGCTCGAGCAGCTGCGCGCGCGAGAGCACCGCGGTCTTGTGTTCGGCGAGCACCGCCAGCAGGTCGAACTCACGCTTCGTCAGGTCGACGTCGGCGCCGTTGACGCGCGCCCGCCGGCCCGGGATGTCGACCTCCAGCGGGCCCACCTGGATGGTCTCCGACGAGATGGTGGCCGACGATCCGCGGCGGCGCAGCAGCGCCTTCACCCGCGCCACCAGCTCCTGCAGCACGAACGGCTTGACCAGGTAGTCGTCGGCGCCGGCCTCGAGCCCCGCCACCCGGTCGTCGACGCTGCTGCGCGCCGACAGCACGCAGACCGGCACGTCGTTGTCCATCGCGCGCAGCGCGGTCACCACGCTGACGCCGTCGAGCACCGGCATGTTGATGTCGAGCACGATCGCGTCGGGCCGGGTCTCGGTGGCGCTGCGCAGCGCCTCGGCGCCGTCCACGGCGGTGGAGACGTCGAACCCGGACAGCCGCAACCCGCGCTCGAGCGACGCCAGCACGTCGGGGTCGTCGTCCACCACGAGCACCCGGGGCGAGGCCACACCACCACTGTCCATGTCCGCAATCTTGCCTGATGGCCGGGTCACGCTGGGGGAGGCTGACCGCCGAGACCTCGTCCCTCGTCGCGCAGCAGGGCGATCTCGGCTCGCAACGCCTTGATCTCGGCGAGCACCTGCTCGACGTGCGCGGTGGTCACCGCCTCCTCGGCCGACTGTTCGTCGGCCACGCGCTGGACGATCCACGACGCCAACGTGGCGGTGATCGAACCGACGAGGCTGATGCCGCCGATCATCAGCAGCACCGCGATCACCCGGCCGGTGCCGGTGAGCGGGGTCAGGTCGCCGTAGCCGACGGTGGTGATCGTGGTGATCGACCACCACAGCGCCTCGCCGAAATTCGTGATGTGCGGGTCGACGGCGTCGCGTTCGCTCTCGAGCACCGCCAGCGACGCCACGAACACCAGCAGGACGGCCGCCGAGATCGTGTAGATGACGACCCGGCCGCGGATCGCATTGCCGACGGCCCGCTGCAGCACCGAGATGAGGATGACCAGCCGCACCAGGCGCAGCGGCCGCAGCAGCGGCAGCAGCACGATCGCGAGGTCGAACAGGTGGCGGAAGAACCACCGCCAGCGGTTGGAGGCCAGGCTCAGCCGGATGACGTAGTCGACGGCGAAGATGGCGTAGGAACCCCAGGCGACCACCTCGATGGCCACGTCGGCCGCGCCCTGCGGCTGGGCGAGCACGTCGATCGCGTAGGCGATGAGGAACACGATGGCGACCGCTGCCAGCGGCCACTCGGTGCGTCGTTCCCAGACGTCCAGCTTCGGGCGTGACGCCGAGGAGTCGTTGATCACGGCCCACAAGTTACGCCCATCACCGTTTGCTGGCTTCGCGGCGGTGCTAGCATCCGGGACTTGTGCCGTCGTCGAATCTGATCGTGGAACCCGACGACGGGCTGGCCCCGGTTCGGGAGTTCATCACCTCCGCCCGCGAGCGCCTCCTGGTCAAGCAGTTCACGTTCACCGACGAGAGCCTCATCGACGCGGTGATCGACCGGAGGGCCGCGGGCGTCGACGTGCGGGTCATGTTGAACGCCAAGCGGTCCGGTGGCGACCGCGCGAACGACGACACCTACGAACGACTCCGCGCCGCGGGCGTCGAGGTGCAGTGGTGCAACCCGAAGTTCTACGTGACCCACGAGAAGTCGATCGTCGTCGACGGCGACGCCGCCCTGATCGCCACGTTCAACCTGTGCACCAAGTACTTCACCCGCACCCGCGACTACGGGATCATCACCACCGACCGCGATCACGTCGCCCAGATCACCGAGGCGTTCCACGCGGACTGGAACCACGAGGACTGGTCGCCCGCGCAGAACGACGGCCTGCTGTGGAGCAACGCGAACTCGCGCTACCGGATGGCGCAGTTCATCGACGCCGCCACCCACCGCCTCGACATCCAGCACCCGAAGTACGTCGACGCCGTGATCCTCGACCACATCGCCGCCGCCGCGGACCGGGGCGTGAAGGTACACGTGCTGTGCGGCGGCAGGCACGGCATCAGCGAGTGGGACGTCTTGGACACCTTCGCCTCGCTGCGCACCCTGCGCCGGTTCGGGGTCAAGGTGCGCAAGCAGAAGCAGCTGCGGGTGCACGCGAAGCTGCTGATCATCGACGACAGTCAGGCGCTGCTCGGTTCGATGAACATCGACCGGAGCGCATTCGACCTGCGCCGCGAACTGGGCGTGATCACCAGCGACCCCGAAGCCGTGGCCCGGTTGAAGCAGGTCTTCGACGGCGACTGGGAGACGTCGCACCACTACGAGCCACCCGACCCCCTCGAGCCGGCGCACCACCACGAGGACGAGACCCACCTCGACTTCCCCGCCGACGCGCACGTCGACCATGAGTGAGACCGACAAGCCGGTCTCACTGTTCGACATCGCCTGGACGTTCAACCACATCGCGCTGGCGTCGTTCGGCGGCGGACTGTCGGCGTGGTCGCGGGAGATCCTCGTCGTCGAGAAGCGGTGGCTCGGCGAGGCGGAGTTCCTCTCGGCCATGACGATGTGCCGGATCCTGCCGGGCGCCAATCAGGTCAACATGGCGGTGTTCGCGGGCAGCAAGATGCGCTCGGTCGCGGGGGCGGTCGCCGCGGTGGCGGGGCTGTGTTTCATGCCGCTGGTGATCATCCTGGTGATGGCCTTCCTGTACTTCCGCTTCAAGGAGGTGCCCGCCGTCGCCGGTGTGCTGCACGGCGCGTCGGCGGCCGCTGTCGCGCTGACCGTGGCGATGGTGATCCAGACCGGCCGCCAGTGCCTCACCGGTCTGGTGCCCGTCGCGCTGTTCGCAGCGGCGTTCGTCCTCAACGGCGTGCTGCGCTGGCCGCTGCTCGGTGTGCTGGCGATCCTCGCGCCGCTCAGCGTGCTCTGGGCGTGGCCGCGCCGGGCGCGGGAGGCGGCCACCGAGACGTGAGCACCTACCTGCAACTCATCGCGCTGTTCGGGTCGTTGTCGCTGATGTCGATCGGCGGGGGCAACGCGGTGCTGCCCGAGATGCATGCCAGGGCGGTGCACGAACGGCACTGGCTGACCGACGGGCAGTTCGCCGATCTGTTCTCGATCTCCCAGTCGGCGCCGGGTCCGAGCATCCTGATCGTCGGGATGGTGGGCTACGCCGCAGGCCTCGAGGTGGGCGGGGTGCCGGGCGCGATCCTCGGCGGCGTGGTCGCCACGGTCGCGATGGTGCTGCCTGCGGCCACGCTGGTCCTGGTGATCACCCAGTTCTGGCAGAAGGCGCAGAAGTCGCGGCTGCGGATCGCCGTCGAGAAGGGCTTCGCCCCGCTGACCGTCGGGCTGATCCTGGCCACTTCGCTGGTGATGAGCCGCTCGGCCGACCACGACTGGCGGGCCTATCTGCTGACGGCCGTCTGCACCGCGGTATTCGTCTTCACCAAGCTCAATCCGCTGCTGGTGGTCGCTGTCGCCGGCGTGATCGGGTACTTCGGCATCGTCTGAGCTGGGGTTGGCGCGGCGCTCTTCGGGGAACGCTGCAGGCCAGGACGGCGAATTCGCCGGGCCGGAAGGCTTTGACCTAATCCATTGTTGAGGTTCTACGGTGAAAACATGAGCTTGGAGACGGTTGCCCGGCAATCGCTGTACCGGCAGACGCACGCCCGCGGCGGTGATCTGCGGTCGTTGGCCGACCGCACGCTGCTGAAGCGGATCTGGCGGTTCTCGGCGCGTCACCACCGCAGGCTCGGCGTGTTCGTCGGCGTCAGCGTGGTGACCGCACTGCTGACGGTCGCCACGCCGCTGCTGGCCGGGCGGGTGGTCGACGTCATCACTGCCGGCGGTCCGGCGAGCGCGGTGGTGGTGCTGGCCCTCGTCATCGCCGGCGTCGCGGTCGCCGAGGCGGCGGTGTCGCTGCTGACGCGGTGGCTGTCGTCGACCATCGGTGAGGGCCTGATCCTCGACCTGCGCACCGCGGTGTTCGACCACGTGCAGCGCATGCCGGTCGCGTTCTTCACCCGAACCCGGACCGGCGCGCTGGTCAGCCGGCTGGGCAACGACGTCATCGGCGCACAGCGGGCGTTCTCCGACACGCTGTCCGGCGTCGTCTCCAACGTCGTCACGCTGACCCTGACGCTGGCCGTGATGATCGGCATCTCGTGGCAGATCACCCTGCTGTCGCTGGTGCTGATGCCGCTGTTCGTGGTGCCCGCCCGCCGCATCGGCGCCCGGATGGCACACCTGAGCCGCGAGGCCGCGATCTACAACGCGACGATGAACACCCAGATGACGGAGCGGTTCTCCGCGCCCGGTGCGACGCTGGTCAAGCTGTTCGGCCGGCCGGCGCAGGAGTCGGGCGAGTTCGCGGCGCGTGCCGGGCGGGTCCGCGACATCGGCGTGCGGTCCTCGATGCTGCAGGCGACGTTCATGAACTCGCTGACGCTGATGTCGGCGCTCGCGCTGGCGCTGGTGTACGGCCTCGGCGGCGTGCTGGCCATCGGCGGGCACCTGCAGACCGGCGCGGTGGTGTCGCTGGCGCTGCTGCTCACCCGGCTCTACGCCCCGCTGACCGCACTGGCCAACGCCCGCGTCGAGATCGCCAGCGCGCTGGTGTCCTTCGAGCGGGTCTTCGAGGTGCTCGACCTGGTGCCGCTGATCCGGGAGAAGCCCGACGCCGCGGCGCTGCCCGACGGCCCAGTCGCCGTGGAGTTCGATCGGGTGCGGTTCGGTTACCCGGCGGCCGACAAGGTGTCGCTGGCCTCGCTGGAGGAGGTCGCGACGCTCGACGACCGCGGCGGCGAGGAGGTGCTGCACGGCATCTCGTTCACCGCCGAGCCGGGGCAGATGGTCGCGCTGGTCGGATCGTCGGGGGCGGGGAAGTCGACGATCGCGGCGCTGCTGGCGCGGCTGTACGACGTCGACGACGGCGCTGTCCGGCTCGGCGGCGCCGACGTGCGCGAGGTGACGTTCGAGTCGCTGCGCGACACCGTCGGCATGGTCACCCAGGACGGCCACCTGTTCCACGAGTCGATCCGGTCCAACCTGCTGCTCGCGGCTCCGGAGGCCACCGAGGCCGACCTGTGGGCGGCGCTGCGGCGCGCCCGGCTGGCCGATCTGATCGCCGAGATGCCTGACGGGCTGGACACCGTTGTCGGAGAGCGCGGTTACCGTCTGTCCGGCGGGCAACGGCAACGGCTGACCATCGCCCGCCTGCTGTTGGGGAGGTCGCGGGTGGTGGTGCTCGACGAGGCGACGGCTTCGCTGGACTCCGAGTCGGAGGCCGCGGTGCAGCAGGCCCTGGGCGAGGCGCTGGCGGGGCGCACGTCG
>NZ_JAUMSQ010000185.1:0-18392 GCF_030519285.1 Mycolicibacterium arseniciresistens | reverse complement strand
GGCGCGCTCACCGTTCTCGCGCTGCGCGCGATCGCGCTGGTGCTGCGCCCCAACGCCAGACCGGTGCGGACCTGCGACCGCTGCGGCTGGTTCTTCGTCGACAGCTCCCGCGGCCGGCGCCGCCGCTGGTGCAGCATGCAGACCTGCGGAAATCAGGCCAAGGCGGCACGGTTCCGGTCGGCGCACCCGGATGGGTCAGGCGGTCGCGGGCCCGCCGCGGCGGACCAGTGACAGCACCACCGCGGCGGCGGCGAACAACCCGGACAGTGACCGGTTGAGGATCGTCTGCTGCCGCGGGGTGTGCAGCCAGCGGATCAGCCGGGCCGCCAGCCCGGTGTAGAGGCCCATGACCACGAGGTCGACCGCGACCATCGTCGCCCCGATCGCCAGGTACTGCGGCAGCAGCGGCGCGGTGGGGTTCACGAACTGCGGCAGCACCGCGAGGAAGAACACCAAACCCTTGGGGTTCGTGGCGTTGACCAGGAAACCGCGCACCAGCAGGGCGATGCGGCCGCCGTCGACGGTCCTTCCCACCTGGGCGCGCAGGTCGACGGCCGCGGCTCGCCACTGGTGCACCGCGAGATACAGCAGGTAGGCCACGCCGATCCACTTGATGATGTGGAACGCCAGTATCGAATTGGCCACCGCCGCGCCCAGTCCGACCGCCACCAGCGCCAACTGCAGCATCAGCCCGACCTCGAGGCCGGCGATCGACCAGTACCCGCGCCGCACGCCGTGGGTGAGGCCGGTCGCCATGCACTGCACGGCGCCCGCACCCGGGGACACGCTGATCAGGACCGCCGCGCCCAGGAACGTCAGCCAGACCTGGAAAGCCATGTCAGCAGTCTGTCAGGTGACGTCCGCCACGAACACCGCGAGATTCTTGGCCTGACGCCGGGCGAAACCGGGCAGCGCCGCGACGGTCGAACCGGGCGGCACGACACGGGGATTGCCGAGGTGCACCCGGTCACGGAACAGCTGGAGGTCGGCCTCACCGGCGGCGAGCACATTGCGCACCCAGTCGGTTTCGCCGTGGCCGAGCACGATCGCCACCTCGCCGCCGCTGCGGTAGGCCGTGACCGGGGTCTGGTAGGTGCGGCCACTTCGCCGGCCGCGGTGCGTCAGCTTCGCGATGCCCGGCAGCCGGCCGGCGAGCGGCCTGATCACCGGGTTCATGTACTTGATCTGGATGCGGTCCAGCCACTCGGGGAACATCCTGGGCAGGTCGGCCACGACGCCTCCATATCGATTTGTGCAGCTCTGGGACAATGGTCCATGTGAATGTATCGCCGACCGGCTCCGAGGTCGCCACCAGCGCGGCAACGGTGATCGCCCGAACCGATCTGCGCGGCCGCACCATGACGGCGGCGCAGCTGCGGGCCGCGCTGCCACGCGGCGGCGTCGACGTGGAGTCCGTCGTGCCCAGGGTCCGGCCGATCGTCGACGCGGTGGCCGAGCGCGGCGCCGAGGCCGCCCTGGAGTACGGGGAGACGTTCGACGGCGTCCGTCCCGCGGCCGTGCGAGTGCCGGTCGCCGAACTGGGCGCGGCACTGGAC
Organism: Mycolicibacterium arseniciresistens; assembly: GCF_030519285.1. NCBI lineage: Bacteria > Bacillati > Actinomycetota > Actinomycetes > Mycobacteriales > Mycobacteriaceae > Mycobacterium > Mycolicibacterium arseniciresistens. The sequence continues at coordinate 16,836 of NZ_JAUMSQ010000185.1, read as the reverse complement.
GCACTGCCCGCCGACGTGCGGGTCGCCCTCGAGGTCGCGATCGAACGGACCCGTGCGGTGCACGCCGACCAGCGCCGCACCGACACCACCACCACGCTCGGACCCGGAGCTACGGTCACCGAGCGCTGGGTTCCCGTCGAGCGGGTCGGGCTGTACGTGCCCGGCGGCAACGCGGTCTACCCGTCCAGCGTGGTGATGAACGTGGTGCCCGCCCAGATCGCCGGGGTCGATTCCCTCGTCATCGCCTCTCCTCCGCAGGCCGCGTTCGGCGGGCTGCCGCACCCGACGATCCTCGCCGCCGCCGCACTGCTCGGCGTCGACGAGGTGTGGGCGGTGGGCGGTGCCCAGGCCGTCGCGCTGCTGGCCTACGGCGGCGCCGACACCGACGGCGCCGAACTCGCCGCGGTGGACATGATCACCGGGCCGGGCAACATCTACGTCACCGCCGCCAAGCGCATCTGCCGTTCGCAGGTCGGCATCGACGCCGAGGCCGGACCCACCGAGATCGCGATCCTGGCCGACCACACCGCCGACCCCGTGCACGTCGCCGCCGACCTGATCAGTCAGGCCGAACACGACGAGATGGCCGCCAGCGTGCTGGTCACCGACAGCGTCGCCCTGGCCGACGCGACCGAACGCGAACTGGCCGAGCAACTCCGGACCACCGTGCACCGGAAGCGGGTCACGACGGCGCTGGCGGGCAGGCAGTCGGCCATCGTGCTGGTCGACGACCTCGACGCGGGCGTGCGCACCGTGAACGCCTACGCCGCCGAGCATCTCGAGATCCAGACCGTCGATGCCCCTCAGGTGGCGCTGCGGATCCGGTCGGCGGGGGCGATCTTCGTCGGACCCTATTCGCCGGTCAGCCTCGGCGACTACTGCGCGGGCTCCAATCACGTGCTGCCCACGGCGGGGTGCGCGCGGCACTCCAGTGGCCTGTCGGTGCAGACGTTCCTGCGCGGCATCCACGTCGTCGACTACACCGAGGCCGCGCTCAAAGATGTCTCGGGATACGTCATCACCCTGGCCAATGCCGAGGACCTGCCCGGCCACGGCGAAGCGGTGCGGCGGAGGTTCGAGAGATGACCGTCGGAGAACGCGTCGGCCTGGCCGACCTGCCGCTGCGCGACGACCTGCGGGGCAAGTCGCCCTACGGCGCACCGCAACTCGCGGTGCCGGTGCGGCTGAACACCAACGAGAACCCGCACCCGCCGAGCCGGGCGCTGGTCGACGACGTCACCCGGTCGGTGGCCGCCGCCGCGGCGGACCTGCACCGCTATCCGGACCGCGACGCCGTCGCGCTGCGCACCGACCTCGCCGACTACGTCGGGCTGCGGACCGGTTGTCCGGTCAGTATTGAGAACCTTTGGGCGGCAAACGGTTCCAATGAGATCCTGCAGCAGCTCCTGCAGGCCTTCGGCGGCCCCGGCCGCTCCGCCATCGGATTCGTGCCGTCCTACTCGATGCACCCCATCATCGCCGACGGCACCCAGACCGAGTGGTTTGCGGCCGTCCGCGCCGACGACTTCGGCCTCGACGTGGACGTCGCGGTGGCCGCGGTCACCGAGCGCAGGCCCGACATCGTGTTCGTGGCGAGCCCGAACAACCCGTCGGGCCAGAGCGTTCCGCTCGACGACCTGCGCAGGCTCCTCGACGCGATGCCTGCCGGGATCCTGATCCTCGACGAGGCATACGGCGAGTTCTCCGCACAGCCCAGCGCGGTGCGACTGGTCGAGGAGTACCCGGACCGGCTGGTCGTCACCCGGACGATGAGTAAGGCCTTCGCGTTCGCCGGCGGACGGCTCGGCTACCTGATCGCCGCGCCCGCCGTGATCGACGCGATGCTGCTGGTGCGGCTGCCCTATCACCTGTCGTCGGTCACCCAGGCCGCCGCGCGGGCGGCCCTGCGGCACGCCGACGACACGCTGGCCAGCGTGGCCACGCTGATCAGCGAGCGCGAACGGGTGTCGGCCGCATTGTCCGGCATGGGATTCCGTGTCATCCCCAGCGACGCGAACTTCGTGCTGTTCGGTGAGTTCGCCGACGCACCCGCCAGCTGGCAGCGCTACCTCGCCGAGGGCATCCTGGTGCGCGACGTGGGCATTCCGGGTTATCTGCGGGCCACCACTGGTCTCGCCGAGGAGAACGACGCGCTGCTGGCGGCCAGCGCAGAACTCGCCGCCGCCGAGCTGGTCCAGCCCCTAGGAGCATCATGACCGACATCCTCGCCGGCACCCGCCGCGCCCGGGTCGAACGCAAGACCAAGGAGTCCGACATCGTCGTCGAACTCGACCTCGACGGCACCGGCATCGTCGACATCGCCACCGGCGTACCGTTCTTCGACCACATGCTGACCGCGCTGGGCAGCCACGCCAGCTTCGACCTCACCGTGCACGCCACCGGCGACGTCGACATCGAGGCGCACCACACGGTGGAGGACACCGCGATCGTGCTCGGCCAGGCCCTCGGCCAGGCGCTGGGGGACAAGAAGGGCATCCGCCGGTTCGGCGACGCGTTCATCCCGATGGACGAGACCCTCGCCCACGCCGCGGTGGACGTGTCGGGGCGGCCGTACTTCGTGCACACCGGGGAGCCGGAGTTCATGGTCGAGTTCACGATCGCCGGCTCGAGCGCGCCGTACCACACCGTCATCAACCGGCACGTGTTCGAGTCGCTGGCGTTCAACGCGCGCATCGCGCTGCACGTCCGCACGCTCTACGGCCGCGACCCGCACCACATCACCGAGGCCCAGTACAAGGCGGTGGCCAGGGCGCTGCGCCAGGCCGTGGAGTACGACGCCAGGGTGACCGGCGTCCCGTCCACGAAAGGCACGCTGTGACAGCCAGAGTCGTCGTGCTCGACTACGGCTCGGGCAATCTGCGCTCCGCCCAGCGTGCGCTGGAACGCACAGGGGCGGACGTGGAGGTCACCGCCGACGCCGACGCCGCCCTGAACGCGGACGGCCTCGTGGTGCCGGGCGTCGGTGCGTACGAGGCGTGCATGGTCGGGCTGCGCGAAATCGGCGGCGAGAAGATCATCGCCGAGCGCGTGACGGCGGGCCGGCCGGTGCTCGGAGTGTGCGTGGGCATGCAGATCCTGTTCACCCGCGGTGTCGAGTTCGGGGTCGAGAGCGCCGGATGCGGGCAGTGGCCGGGTTCGGTGGTCCGCCTCGACGCCCCGGTGACGCCCCACATGGGCTGGAACACGGTGGACGCGCCTGCGGGCACCACGCTGTTCGCGGGGCTGGACCCCGACACCCGGTTCTATTTCGTGCACTCCTACGCCGCGCAGCAGTGGGAAGGCGACCCGGCCGCGAAGCTGACGTGGGCCACCCACCACGTCCCGTTCCTGGCCGCCGTCGAGGACGGGGCCCTGGCGGCGACCCAGTTCCACCCGGAGAAAAGCGGTGACGCCGGGGCGACGCTGCTGGACAACTGGGTCCGCGGGCTGAGCTAAGGTTGCCGACCGTGCCTGACGACACCCCGCTGATCCTGCTGCCCGCCGTCGACGTGGTCGAGGGCCGCGCCGTGCGCCTGGTACAGGGCAAGGCGGGCAGCGAAACCGAGTACGGCTCGGCGCTCGACGCCGCCATGGGCTGGCAGCGTGACGGCGCCGACTGGATCCACCTCGTCGACCTCGACGCCGCGTTCGGCCGTGGCTCCAACCGGGAACTGCTCGCCGACGTGGTGGGCCGCCTCGACGTCGCGGTGGAACTGTCCGGCGGCATCCGCGACGACGAGTCGCTGCGTGCGGCGCTGGCCACCGGGTGCGCCCGGGTCAACATCGGCACCGCGGCCCTGGAGAACCCGCAGTGGTGCGCGCAGGCGATCGCCGAGCACGGCGACAAGGTGGCCGTCGGACTGGACGTGCTCATCGAGGACGGCAGGCAGCGGCTGCGCGGGCGCGGCTGGGAGACCGACGGCGGTGACCTGTGGGAGGTGCTCGACCGGCTGGATCGGGAGGGCTGCTCGCGCTATGTGGTCACCGACGTCACCAAGGACGGCACGCTCACCGGTCCCAACCTCGACCTGCTCGGCGCAGTGGCCGATCGCACCGACGCGCCCGTGATCGCCTCTGGCGGCGTGTCGAGCCTCGACGACCTGCGTGCGATCGCCACCCTCACCGGCCGCGGGGTCGAGGGCGCGATCGTCGGCAAGGCGCTGTACGCGGGGCGCTTTACGTTGCCGCAGGCGCTGGCAGCGGTGGGCGAGTAACACTCGATGGCACTCGGCGAGGCCGACCTGCAAGGTCTGGTCAGAGAGGCTGCGGCCATCCTCGACGAGGCAGCCGTGCCGTTCGTGCAGGGCCACGGCGCGGATTCGGCGGTGCAGAAGAAGGGCAACGACTTCGCCACCGAGGTCGACCTGGCCATCGAACGGCAGGTGGTCGAAAAGCTGGAGGCCGCCACCGGGATCGGGGTGCACGGCGAGGAGTACGGCGGCGCGGACATCGACTCTCCGCTGGTGTGGGTGCTCGACCCGATCGACGGCACCTTCAATTACGCCGCGGGCCTGCCGACGTCGGCGATCCTGCTCGGCCTGCTGCGCGACGGCGAGCCGGTCGCCGGGCTGACCTGGCTGCCGTTCACCTCGCAGCGGTACACCGCTGTGGTCGGTGAACCGTTGTACGCCAATGGCGTGGCGCAGAAGCCGCTGGAGGCCGCCGCGCTCGGCGACTCCGTGGTGGGAACCGGCACGTTCAACGTCGACTCCAAAGGCCGCTTCCCGGGCCGCTACCGCATCACGGTGCTGGAAGGCCTGAGCCGGCACTGCTCCCGGATGCGCATGCATGGCGCCACCGGAGTCGACCTCGCCTACACCGCCGCGGGAATCCTCGGCGGGTCCATCAGTTTCGGTCACCACGTCTGGGATCACGCCGCGGGGGTGGCGCTGGTTCGCGCGGCCGGTGGCGTCGTCACCGACCTCGAGGGGGCGCCATGGACGCCGCGCTCGCGCTCGGCGCTCGCCGGGCTGCCCGGGGTGCACGGTGAGATCCTCGACATCGTGACGTCCGCAGGCGACCCGCAGGGGTACCGGTGACGGCCGGCGCGGGGCTCGCGGTGCGGATCATCCCGTGCCTCGATGTCGACGCGGGCCGCGTGGTCAAGGGCGTGAACTTCGAAAACCTGCGCGACGCAGGCGATCCCGTAGAGCTGGCGGCCGTCTACGACGCCGAGGGCGCCGACGAGCTGACCTTCCTCGACGTGACGGCGTCGTCGTCGGGCCGCACCACGATGCTGGAGGTGGTGCGGCGCACCGCCGAACAGGTGTTCATCCCGCTGACCGTGGGCGGTGGTGTGCGATCGGTGGCCGATGTGGACTCGCTGCTGCGCGCAGGCGCGGACAAGGTCTCGGTGAACACTGCCGCGATCGCCCGCCCGGAACTGCTGGCGGAACTGGCCCGTCAGTTCGGCTCACAGTGCATCGTGCTGTCGGTCGACGCGCGCACGGTGCCGGACGGCGAGGAGCCGACGCCGTCGGGCTGGGAGGTCACCACCCACGGCGGCCGGCGGGGAACCGGGATCGACGCGGTCGAATGGGCCGCCCGCGGTGCGGAACTCGGGGTCGGCGAGATCCTGCTGAACTCGATGGACTTCGACGGCACTAAGGCGGGGTTCGACCTGCCGATGCTGCGTGCGGTGCGCGGTGCGGTGACGGTGCCCGTGATCGCCAGCGGCGGCGCGGGTGCGTTGGGGCACTTCGCGCCCGCGGTCGAGGCGGGCGCCGATGCCGTCCTCGCGGCCAGCGTCTTCCACTTCGGCGAGCTGACCATCGGCCAGGTGAAGGCGGCGATGGCGGCGGAAGGGATCACGGTGCGATGAGCGCTTGCGCGAAGAGCCGAGGACAGCGATGACTGAACTCGATCCGGACATCGCGGCGAGGCTGAAACGCAACGCCGACGGCCTGTTCACCGCCGTCGCGCAGCAGCGCGGCACCGGCGAGGTGCTGATGGTGGCGTGGATGGACGACGCGGCCCTGGCGCACACGCTGGAAACCCGCCGGGGGACCTACTTTTCGCGGTCCCGGCAGCAGCAGTGGGTGAAGGGCGAGACGTCCGGCCACACCCAGTACGTGCACTCGGTGCGATTGGACTGCGACGGCGACACGGTGCTGCTGGAGGTCGACCAGGTCGGCGCGGCCTGCCACACCGGTACCCACACGTGCTTCGACGCCGATCTGCTGCTGGGGCCCGCCGACCAGGAGTAGCGCCGGCCGGTCAGGCGGTTGCTTCGTCGGCCAGGATGCGTTCGAGCGTCCGGCGCCCGGTCGCGCTCATCGCGGGGTTGCTGTCGCCGTAGTACCAGACCAGGCCCATCGCCTGCTCGAACGCCCATGCTCTGCCGCGTTCCCACTGCAGGTCGTCACATCTCAGGGCGGCGCGGAAGACTGCGCGGGCGGCACGGTCGAACAGGTGCCAGGCGCACACCAGGTCAAGCGCCGGGTCCGCAGGCCCGAGTCCACCGACGTCGATGACCCCGGCCAGCCGTCCGCCGTCGACGAGGATGTTGCCGGGAATCAGGTCGCCGTGCGTCATCACGTCGCCCTCGTGGCGTGGCAACTCTCGAAAGTGGTTCCACAGTGGGCGAAGTCGCGACGTGTCCAGGAGCGCTTCGCTGCGTTCGAAGCACTGTGCCATCCATTCGTCGTGGGTCGTGAGGTCGCCTCCCCGGCCCTGGCCGTCGAATGCGCGTCCCCTGGTGTCCATGGTCCGCACGCCGTCGACGAACTCGGCGAGGTCTGCAGCCAGGGCCGTCATCGCGGCGGTGTCGTCCCCGGCGGCCACCGCCCCGGGCACCCATGTCTGTACCGACCACGGGAGCGGGTATCCCGCGCCGGGACCGCCTATCGCGACGGGCTCCGGTGTGCGGAACCTGGTGACTCCCAGCAGCTCTCGGGCGGCGAGCGACTCGGCCTCCACGCGCTGTCGTATCGCGGCGACGTCGCCGTGCTCGAGGGGCAGCCTGGCGGCGAGTCGGTCACCGAGGCGGAACAGCGCGTTGACGGTGCCACCCGATTCGACCGGTTCGATGCGCAGATGCCGCCACCGCGGGAACTGCTCGGCCACCAGGGCGCGGACCGTCTCGACCGGGATCGTCAGCTGGTCCGGATGCATCTCTGCGGTCGCCTCGTGATCAGACGTCGATGCGGCTCGCCTTGGCGCGGGCGGTCCACCGCCCGTCGTCGTAGGTCACCCGCACGGGGTGGTCGAACGCCGCGGTGACGTTGTCGGTGGTGACGACGTCGCGCGCCGGGCCGGAGGCGACGGTGCGGCCGTCGGCGATCAGCAGCGCGTGGGTGGTCGTGGTGGGCAGTTCCTCGAGGTGGTGGGTCACCAGGATCGACGCCACCTCGGGGTGTGCGTCGCCGAGCGAGTCGATGGTCTCGAGCAGTTGTTCGCGCGCTGCGACGTCCAGGCCGGTGGTCGGTTCGTCGAGCAGCAGCAGGCGGGGGTCCGAGATCAGCGCTCGGGCAATGAGAGTGCGGCCCCGCTCGCCCTGCGACAGGGTCGGCCAGACGTGGTCGGCCAGCCGGGTGAGGCCCACGGTCTCGAGCAGGGCGTCGGCGCGGCGCTGCTCGCCGGGCGATGGCGTCCAGTGGTTCGGCGTGTCGATGGTGGCGGTGATGCCGGTCAGGACGACGTCGCGAACGGTCAACGGGTACTGAAGGCGGTGGCGGGGATTGACGTGACCGATGGACCGGCGCAGCCGGGCCAGCTCGGTGCGCCCCATCTGCTCGCCCAGCACGTGCACCGTGCCGGAGCTCGGGAACGTCTCCGTGGCGCAGAAGTTGAGCAGTGTGCTCTTACCCGCGCCGTTGGGCCCCAGCAGCGCCCAGTGCTCGCCCGCGTGCACGGTCAGCGAGATGCCGTCGATGATCTGCTTGCCGTCGCGGCGGAACGTGACGTCGGCGAGTTCGAGAACGGGAGTCATGCCTGCGGGCCGCCCGTCACGCGGACTGCCGTTGGCGCAACACCTCCAGCGCCTTGTCGGCGTGAGTGTCCATGTTGATCTCGCTGGAGATCACCTCGAGCACGGTGCGGTCGGTGTCGATCACGAAGGTGGTGCGCTTGACGGGCATGAACTTGCCCAGCAGGCCGCGCTTGACGCCGAACGCGCTGGCCACGGCGCCGTCGGAGTCCGAAAGCAGCGGGTAGTCGAAGCGCTGGGTGTCGGCGAACTTGGCCTGCTTCGTCACCGCGTCGGTGCTGATCCCGACCCGCGACGCGCCCAGTGCGGCGAATTCGGCGCCGAGGTCGCGGAAGTGGCAGGCCTCCTTGGTGCAGCCCGGTGTCATCGCGGCGGGGTAGAAGAACAGCACGACCGGACCGTCGGCGAGCAGACTCGTGAGGCTGCGCACCGTGCCGGTCTGGTCGGGCAGTTCGAACTCTGTGACCTGGTCACCACGTTTCATGGCGCTCACGCTACGCGCACTGACTGTCGGTGCGATCCGACCGGTCTGGGAGAATCGACCCGTGCAGACGACAGTCACGACCTCACGGGCGGACTTCCGCGCGCTGGCCGCCGAACACCGCGTGGTGCCGGTGACGCGCAAGGTCCTGGCCGACAGTGAGACACCGCTGTCGGCATACCGCAAACTCGCCGCGAACCGGCCGGGGACCTTCCTGCTGGAATCGGCCGAGAACGGCCGCTCGTGGTCGCGCTGGTCGTTCATCGGTGCGGGGGCGCCGTCGGCGTTGACGGTCCGCGACGGCGAGGCGGTCTGGCTCGGCGTGACGCCGCGGGACGCGCCGCGCGGTGGCGATCCGCTGCAAGCGCTGCGAGACACGTTGACGCTGTTGGAGACTGCCGCGCTGCCTGGACTGCCGCCGCTGTCGTCCGGGCTGGTCGGCTTCTTCGCCTACGACATGGTGCGCCGGCTGGAGCGGCTTCCGGAACTGGCGGTCGACGACCTGGGCCTGCCCGACATGCTGCTGCTGCTGGCCACCGACGTCGCCGCGGTGGACCACCACGAGGGCACGATCACGCTGATCGCCAACGCGGTCAACTGGAACGGCACCGACGAGCGGGTGGACTGGGCCTACGACGACGCGGTGGCGCGACTCGACGTGATGACCGAGGCGCTGGGCCAGCCGCTGCACTCGACGGTGGCGACGTTCACCCGGCCCGCCCCGAACCACCGCGCGCAGCGGACGGTCGAGGAGTACACGGCCATCGTCGAGCGGCTGGTCGGCGACATCGAGGCCGGTGAGGCGTTCCAGGTGGTGCCGTCGCAGCGGTTCGAGATGGACACCGACGCCGACCCCCTCGACGTGTACCGGATGCTGCGGGTGAGCAATCCGAGTCCCTACATGTACCTGCTCAACGTCCCCGACGACGCGGGCGGCCTCGACTTCTCGATCGTCGGGTCCAGCCCCGAGGCGCTGGTCACCGTCAAGGACCGCAAGGTGACCACCCACCCCATCGCCGGGACCCGGTGGCGCGGCGACACCGAAGAGGACGACCTGCTGCTGGAGAAGGAACTGCTCGCCGACGAGAAGGAACGTGCCGAGCACCTGATGCTGGTCGATCTGGGCCGCAACGACCTGGGCCGGGTGTGCGAACCGGGCACCGTCCGGGTCGAGGATTACAGCCACATCGAGCGGTACAGCCATGTCATGCACCTGGTCTCGACGGTCAAGGGCCGGCTCGCCGACGGCCGGACCGCCCTGGACGCGGTGACGGCCTGCTTCCCCGCGGGCACGCTCTCCGGCGCTCCGAAGGTTCGGGCGATGGAGTTGATCGAGGAGGTCGAGAAGACCCGGCGCGGGCTGTACGGCGGCGTGCTCGGCTACCTCGACTTCGCGGGCAACGCCGACTTCGCGATCGCCATCCGCACGGCGCTGATTCGCAGCGGCACCGCCTACGTGCAGGCCGGCGGGGGAGTCGTGGCCGATTCCAACGGCCCCTACGAGTACACCGAGGCGGCGAACAAGGCGCGCGCGGTGCTCAATGCGATCGCCGCCGCGGAGACCTTGACCGCACCCGAAGCCGAATCGTCGGCGCCGTGATCCGGGTCGCGCAGTTGCTCCTGGTGCTCGCCGCGGGGGCGCTGTGGGTGGCATCGCGGATGACGTGGGTGCAGGTCAGCTCGTTCGACGGGCTGACCCATCCCCGGACGACCGCGCTGACCGGGGCGACCTGGTCGACGGCGCTGATCCCGCTGGCGCTGCTGGTGCTGGCCGCAGCCGTCGCCGCACTGGCGGTGCGGGGCTGGCCGTTGCGCCTGCTGGCGGTGCTGGTGGCCCTGGCCAGCGCCGGCATGGCCTACCTGGCGATCACCCTGTGGGTGGTGCGCGATGTGGGTCCGCGCGCCGCCGACCTGGCGGAGGTGCCGGTGGCCGACCTGACCGGTGCCGAGAGGTTCCACACCGGCGCCGCGATCGCGGTGGTGGCGGCGGTGTGTGCGCTGGTCGGCGCGGTGTTGCTGATGCGGTCGGCCGCCAGGGCACGCGCGATGCCGGGCAAGTACGCGGCTCCGGCCGCGCGGCGCGAAGCGGTAGCCCGTCAGGAGGGCGGCGAGGGCGCCTCGGGGCCCGACGGGATGTCGGAACGGATGATCTGGGACGCACTCGACGAGGGACGCGACCCGACCGGTCCCGACAACCAGGGTCGGTGACAGCGGATCATGGGGTGCCGACTACCCTTCGGTGGAGATCGTCCGTCGCTGGGGGCGGCGTACCGGAAGGGAACCGAGGGGCTATGAGTTCGGCCACCGTGCTCGACTCCATCATCGAAGGAGTCCGCGCCGACGTCGCCGCACGGGAAGCCCTCGTCAGCCTCGCGGAGATCAAGGAGCGGGCCGCTCGTGCGCCGGCCCCGCTCGACGTGATGGCGGCGTTGCGCGAACCCGGCATCGGGGTGATCGCCGAGGTCAAGCGGGCCAGCCCGTCGCGTGGGGAGCTCGCCTCGATCGCCGATCCGGCCGAACTGGCCCGCGCCTACGAGTCGGGCGGGGCACGCGTCATCAGTGTGCTGACCGAGCAGCGTCGCTTCCACGGATCGCTCGACGACCTCGACGCCGTGCGGGCCGCGGTGTCGATCCCGGTCCTGCGCAAGGACTTCATCGTCCGGCCGTACCAGATCCACGAGGCCAGGGCGCACGGCGCCGACATGCTGCTGCTGATCGTCGCCGCGCTGGAGCAGCCCGCGCTGGAGTCGCTGCTGGAGCGCACCGAGTCGCTGGGCATGACGGCTCTGGTCGAGGTGCACACCGAGGAGGAGGCCAGCCGCGCGTTGCAGGCCGGCGCCACGGTGATCGGCGTCAACGCGCGCGACCTCAAGACGCTGACGGTCGACCGGGACTGCTTCGCGCGCATCGCGCCCGGGTTGCCCTCGAACGTCATCCGGATCGCCGAGTCCGGGGTGCGCGGCACCGCTGACCTGCTGGCCTACGCAGGTGCGGGCGCCGACGCGGTGCTCGTCGGCGAGGGCCTGGTCACCAGTGGTGACCCGCGTAGTGCCGTCGCCGATCTGGTGACCGCAGGCACGCATCCGTCCTGTCCGAAACCCGCACGCTAGCCCGTGGCGGACCTCGCCGGCCCGGAGCTGCCGCGTTCCAGCGCGGCCGTGGCAGAACCCAGCGGCCACGAACCCGACGCCCGCGGCCATTTCGGCGCCTACGGAGGACGTTTCGTCCCCGAGGCGTTGATGGCGGTGATCGAGGAAGTCACCGCCGCCTACGAGAAGGCGCGCGGCGACCAGACGTTCCTCGACGAGCTCGACCGGCTGCAGCGTCACTACAGCGGGCGGCCGTCGCCGCTGTACGAGGCCGAGGCCCTCAGCACACACGCCGGCGGTGCGCGCATCTTCCTGAAGCGGGAAGACCTCAACCACACGGGATCTCACAAGATCAACAATGTGCTGGGGCAGGCGCTGCTGGCCCGGCAGATGGGCAAGAACCGGGTCATCGCCGAGACGGGCGCCGGCCAGCACGGGGTGGCGACCGCCACCGCCTGCGCGCTGCTGGGCCTGGACTGCGTGATCTACATGGGCGCGGTCGACACCGCCCGGCAGGCGCTGAACGTGGCCAGGATGCGACTGCTCGGCGCCGAGGTGGTCTCGGTCGAGGCGGGCTCGAAGACGTTGAAGGACGCCATCAACGAGGCGTTCCGCGACTGGGTCACCAACGCCGACGACACCTACTACTGCTTCGGCACGGCTGCGGGCCCCCATCCGTTCCCGACGATGGTGCGTGACTTCCAGCGGGTCATCGGACTCGAGGCGCGGGTGCAGATCCAGGACCAGGCCGGACGGTTGCCCGATGCCGTCGCCGCCTGCGTCGGTGGCGGTTCCAACGCGATCGGGATCTTCCACGCCTTCATCGACGACCCCGGCGTCCGGCTCGTCGGATACGAGGCCGCCGGCGACGGCGTCGAAACCGGAAGGCACGCCGCGACTTTCACCGGTGGATCGCCGGGTGCGTTCCAGGGGTCGTTCTCGTATTTGCTGCAGGACGACGACGGGCAGACCATCGAGTCGCATTCCATCTCCGCCGGCCTGGACTATCCGGGTGTCGGGCCAGAGCACGCCTACCTGAAAGACCTCGGCCGCGCCGAGTACCGGCCGATCACCGACACCGAGGCGATGGACGCGTTCTCGCTGCTGTGCCGGACCGAGGGCATCATCCCGGCGATCGAGTCCGCGCACGCGATCGCCGGTGCGCTGAAGCTGGGCGCCGAACTCGGCGCCGGAGCGGTGATCCTGGTCAATCTGTCCGGCCGCGGCGACAAGGACGTCGAGACGGCGGCGAAGTGGTTCGGACTGCTCGACAAGGCGGCGCCGTGAGCCGGTTGGATGCGCTGTTCGGCCAGTGCCGCGCGGAGAGCCGAGCGGCGTTGATCGGTTACCTGCCCACGGGTTACCCGGACGTGCAGGGGTCGATCGAGGCGATGACGGCGCTGGTCGAGGCGGGGTGTGACCTCATCGAGGTCGGCGTGCCGTACTCGGATCCCGGAATGGACGGACCGACCATCGCCGCCGCGACCGAGGTCGCGCTGCAGGGCGGGGTGCGGGTCCGCGACGCGCTGGCGGCGGTCGAGGCGATCAGCAATGCCGGTGGCCGCGCCGTGGTGATGACCTATTGGAATCCGGTGCTGCGGTTGGGTGTCGACGCCTTCGCCCGCGATCTCGCGTCGGCCGGTGGGCTCGGGCTGATCACGCCCGACCTCATCCCCGATGAGGCCGACGAGTGGATGTCGGCCTCTGAGTCGCACGACCTCGACCGCATCTTCCTGGTCGCGCCGTCGTCGACACAGGAGCGGTTGGCGAAGACGGTGGAGGCGTCGCGCGGATTCGTCTACGCGGCGTCGACCATGGGCGTGACGGGTGCGCGCGACGCCGTGTCCAATCTCGCGCCGGAACTGGTCGCGCGGGTCAAGGCGGTGACCGACATTCCCGTCGGCGTGGGTCTGGGCGTGCGGTCACGGGAGCAGGCCGCCGAGATCGGTGCGTACGCCGACGGCGTGATCGTCGGGTCGGCCCTGGTGTCGGCGCTGACCGACGGCATCCCCGCGATGCGGGCACTGACCGAGGAACTTGCGGACGGGGTAAGGCAGAGGATCACCGCGTGACATCGACGTTGGCCTACATTCCCAGCCCCGCCCGGGGCGTGTGGTATCTCGGCCCGCTTCCCATCCGCGCTTACGCGTTCTGCATCATCGTCGGCATCGTCGCCGCGCTGATCATCGGCGACCGGCGGTGGCAGAACCGGGGTGGTGAGGCCGGCGTCATCTACGACATCGCGCTGTGGGCGGTTCCGTTCGGGCTGATCGGCGGGCGGCTGTACCACGTGATCACCGACTGGGAGAAGTACTTCGGTGAGTACGGCGTGGGACTCGTTGGAGCCCTGCGCATCTGGGAGGGCGGTCTCGGCATCTGGGGCGCCGTGGCGCTCGGTGGTGTCGGTGCGTGGATCGCGTGCCGACTGCGGGGCATCCCGTTGCCCGCGTTCGGTGATGCGGTCGCCCCGGGGATCATCCTGGCGCAGGCGATCGGCCGGCTCGGCAACTACTTCAACCAGGAGCTGTTCGGCAGGCAGACCACGCTGCCGTGGGGGCTGGAGATCTACCAGCGCGTGCCCGACGATCTCAACGGCGTTTCCAACGGCACGCTGGTGCAGATCGTCCACCCGACCTTCCTGTACGAGCTGCTGTGGAACCTGCTGATCTTCACGTTGCTCATCGTGATCGACCGCCGGTTCAAGATCGGTCACGGTCGGCTGTTCGCGTTGTACGTCGCCGGATACTGCCTCGGCCGGTTCTGGATCGAGCTGCTGCGCAGCGACTTCGCCACGGAGTTCGCCGGTATCCGGGTCAACTCGTTCACGTCGGGATTCGTCTTCATCGGGGCGGTCATCTACATCATGGCTGCGCCACGCGGCCGGGAGGATCCGGCGACGCTGCGAGGGAAGACGGACGACGAGGAATCCGACGTCGAAGAGCTCGTCAAGGTGGTCGCCGGGACGTCCGCGGCCGCGGGCGCCGTGGTGGCCGCGGCGAAAGTCGCGGGCCGCGAGGACGAGTCGGACGGTGCCGAAGGCCGTGATTCGCCGTCGGAGGCAGCGCTGGAGGCGGATGCGTTGGCGGTGGACGTCGAGGAGGCGCCGGCTGAGGAGATCGCCGAGGCCGACGAATTTGCGGCGGCCGGTGATGAAGCCGATGGTGAGACCGGCGAGGCGGAGGCGGTGCTCGAGGCGGAGGCGTTGACTGCCGACGTCGAGGAGGCGCCGGCTGAGGAGATCGCTGAAGCCGACGAGTTCGCCGTTGCGGGTGAAGAAGCTGACGAGACGGGTCTCGGTGCGGTCGAGGGTGACGATCCCGCCGAGGCCGAGAAGGCCGCCGAGGAAGCCCACGAGGCGGCGCTTGCGAGCATCAAGTCCGACTCCGAGGCTGAGACTGCAGACGCCGTCGGTGGTGTGGGTTCGGTTGAGGGTGAGGATGCCGTCGAGGCTGAGGCCGCTGCTGCAGAGGTGCATGAGGCGGCGGTCGAGGGTGTCGATGAGGCTGAGGCGGTTGAGGCAGAGGTCGCCGAGGCCGATAGTGTCCCCGACGAGGCTGAGTCGGCCGAGGCCGAGGTAGCCGAAGCCGATGCTGTCGCCGACGAGCAAGCCGCCGAATCCGCCGACGATGTCGATGAGGCCGAGGTAGCCGAGGCCGACGCTGCCGTCGACGATCAGCCGGCCGGATCCGCCGACGCTGCCGTCGACGAGCAAGCCGCCGAATCCGCCGACGCTGTTGGTGGTGTGGGTTCGGTCGAGGGTGAGGATGCGGTCGAGGCTGAGTCGGCCGAGCCCGAGGTAGCCGAAGTCGACCCTGTCGCCGACGAGCAGCCCGCCGAATCCGCCGACGCTGTCGGTGGTGTGGGTTCGGTTGAGGGTGAGGATGCGGTCGAGGCTGAGGCCGCTGCTGCAGAGGTGCATGAGGCGGCGGTCGAGGGCGTCGATGAGGCTGAGGCGGTTGGGGCCGAGGTAGCCGAGGCCGATGCTGTCGTCGACGAGCAGCCGGCCGAAACTGCTGCCGACGTCGGTGGTGTGGGTTCGGTCGAGGGTGAGGATGCGGTCGAGGCTGAGGCGGCTGCTGCAGAGGTGCATGAGGCGGCGGTCGAGGGCGTCGATGAGGCTGAGGCGGTTGGGGCCGAGGTAGCCGAGGCCGATGCTGTCGTCGACGAGCAGCCGGCCGAAACTGCTGCCGACGTCGGTGGTGTGGGTTCGGTCGAGGGTGAGGATGCGGTCGAGGCTGAGGCGGCTGCTGCAGAGGTGCATGAGGCGGCGGTCGAGGGCGTCGATGAGGCTGAGGCGGTTGGGGCCGAGGTAGCCGAGGCCGATGCTGTCGTCGACGAGCAGCCGGCCGAAACTGCTGCCGACGTCGGTGGTGTGGGTTCGGTCGAGGGTGAGGATGCGGTCGAGGCTGAGGCGGCTGCTGCAGAGGTGCATGAGGCGGCGGTCGAGGGCGTCGATGAGGCTGAGGCGGTTGGGGCCGAGGTAGCCGAGGCCGATGCTGTCGTCGACGAGCAGCCGGCCGAAACTGCTGCCGACGTCGGTGGTGTGGGTTCGGTCGAGGGTGAGGATGCGGTCGAGGCTGAGTCGGCCGAGCCCGAGGTAGCCGAAGTCGACCCTGTCGCCGACGAGCAGCCCGCCGAATCCGCCGACGCTGTCGGTGGTGTGGGTTCGGTTGAGGGTGAGGATGCGGTCGAGGCTGAGGCCGCTGCTGCAGAGGTGCATGAGGCGGCGGTCGAGGGTGTCGATGAGGCTGAGGCGGTTGAGGCCGAGGTAGCCGAAGCCGATGCTGTCACTGATGAGGCGGAGTCGGCCGACGTCGATGCCGTCGAGGCCGACGATGAGCAGCCGGTGGGGGAGAACGCCACGGCGGCTGCAGAAGTCGATGATCTTGCCGTCGATGAGCAGGCCGGCATCGGCGACGAAGCGGCCACCGAGGTCGCAGAGCCTGTCGACGACGACGCCCAACCGGTCGGGGACAAGCCCGCTGTCGAAGCCGATGACCTGGCCACCGCTGCCGGCGAAGGGCCCGCCACTGGTACTTCGGTGGCGGACTCCGAGAGCGCCGACGTGGGCGGGTTGGGTTCAGTCGAGGGTGAGGACGCAGTAGAGGCCGAGGCCGCGGCAGAGGAAGCCCACGACAGTGCAGTCGCCGGTGTCGATGAGGCAGAGGCGGCGAAGTACGAGATCCAGGTCGCTCCGCCGCCTTCGACGCCGCGGCGCCGCTGGTGGCGACGCAACCGCTGATCGGTTATCCACAACCGCTTTTCGTTGCTTTCGCGTGTCGTACCCCTCTGCCATAATCGAATGTATGTTCGATCCAGCGCAGGCGAGTTTCGATGAG
>NZ_JAUMSQ010000184.1:0-18398 GCF_030519285.1 Mycolicibacterium arseniciresistens | reverse complement strand
GGCCTCGGCCCGCTGCTGGCCGGGCTGCTCGTGCAGTACGCGCCGCAGCCGTTGCACCTGGCTTTCGTCGTCCACATCGCGATGGCCGCACTCGCCGGTATCGCGGTGTTCGTGGTGCCGGAGACGTCGAGTCGGGCCGGACGGATCGGCGTGCAGCGGCTGTCCGTGCCCCCGGAGACCCGCGCGGTGTTCGTCGTCGCCGCGCTGGCGGCCTTCGCGGGGTTCGCCGTCACCGGGTTGTTCACCGCGGTCGCCCCGTCGTTCCTGGCCGGCGTGGTGGGTATCGACAACCACGCGGTGGCGGGTGCGATCGCGTGCTCGATCTTCGCGGCGTCGGCGGTGGCCCAGGTGGTGGCCCGCCGGACCGCACCGCAGCGGGCCGTCGCCCTCGGCTGCGTGATCCTGTTCGCCGGCATGGTCATCCTCGCTGTGGCACTGGCGTTCTCGTCGCTGCCGGGACTGCTCGCCGCCGCGGTGGTGTCCGGCGTCGGTCAGGGCATCAGCTTCAGCCGCGGGCTGGCCGCCGTCGCCGAACGCACCCCGCCCGACCGGCGCGCCGAAGTCAGCTCCACCTACTTCGTGGTCGCCTATGTCGCGATCTCGGTGCCGGTGGTGGGCGAGGGCCTGGCCGCCCAGCACCTCGGCCTGCGCACCGCGGGAGTGAGTTTCGCGATCGCGGTGGCCGCACTGGCCGCGGTCTGCCTGCTCGCGATCCTCGCCCAGGAGCGACGGATGAGGTCGAACACGGACGCCGGCTGAACCGTCGTCACGGATAGGGCAGCGGCGCGCCGTCCCGATGCGCGAGCAGGCTCGTCATCACCTGGATGTCCTGAGCCTGCTCGTTGATCATCACCGCGGCGGCCCGCCGTACCGGGTCGGTGGCGGTCTGCCGCACGACGTATGACGCCATGTCGATTCCGCCCTGATGGTGGCGCACCATCAGCTGCAGGAACAGCACCTCGTTGTCGCGGCCGGTGCTGCGCTGCAGCCGGGTGAGCTCGACGGGTGAGGCCATCCCGGGCATCGCCGTCGGTGCGTCACCGGGATGGTGGTGCCCGTCGTGGCCCATCCACGCCATCGGGGTGGTCGCGGCAGGCGGTGCGTCGACGAGCTGAAGCCAACCGGTCATCTGGCCGATCTCGGTGAGCTGGGTGAAGCGGATCTGCTCGGCGAGTGCCCGCACGTCGGGCCCGGCGTCGCCGACGAGCATGTCGGACATGGTGACCGCCTGTTGGTGATGGGCCGACATGTCCTGGGCGAAGCCGATGTCGACGGCCGTCATCAGCACCGGGCGCGGCGGTGGCTGGCGGTACGCGAGCACGATCGCACCGCCGAGCGCCGCCGCGGCGAGCAGCGCCACGATCCGCACCACGACCGTCCGCGTCATCGTGGCGGGTACACGGCGGGGTCGAGCCGCAACGCCATGAACCCGTTGTCCGAGCAGGTGACGAGGAGCATGTTGCCGCGGAACTCCGGGGGCGACATGCACCAGTCGGCCGACAGGTCGAGCCCGATGATGCGGCCGTCGCGGATGATGTCGTTGCCGTTGATCTGCCCGTTGAGGATGGCCTGGGCGATGGCGATCGCACTGCTGGCCGGCGGAACGATGATGCCGCCGAACCGGACATGCTGTGAGTTGGGCAGCCGGTCGTTCTTGCCGGTCTGCGCGGGCGGGTTGAAATAGGCGATCTCTCTGATGTTCTCGGGATCGCGGACGTCGAACACCCGGATGCCGGACTGTGTCCACCCGCATGCCAGCGCCTGCGGATTCTCCCGTCGGTCCACCGCGCAGTAGTGCGACTCGTAGCCGAAGGCGCCGCTGCTGGAGGCGGTCGCGGCCCACGTGTCGAGGTTCTGCGGCAGGTTGATCTCGAGCTTGACGGTGTTCTTCAGCCGGAGGTCGGCGGGGTTGGCGGCGTCGAAGACCTTGACACCGCCGGAGCCGAACTCGTCGACGTTGAACAGATGCGGCGTACCGGCATAGGTCACGTAGATGCTGTGCTGGCTGATCAAGCCGTCCCGCCAGTGTTTGTATCCGCGCAGCGGTAACAGCTGGTGCATGGTCATGCCGGGCGCCACCCGGTCCTGGATCGCCGAGGTGTCCAGGATGTTGAGCCCCTGGGCGGTGGACATGTACATGGTGTCGCCGTCGGGACTGAATTCCATTCCATGGCTGGCGAATCCGGCCGGCGCGCTCCACACCACGGCCGGGTTCGCGGGATCGACGAGGTCGACCGCGCTGGCCCACATCTGCCCCGAGGCCCAGTAGGTGTTCCCGTCGGGCGAGAATCCCCCTTCGTGGGTGAGCATCGGGATCCGCACGCCGGGCAGCGAAC
This sequence comes from Mycolicibacterium arseniciresistens, assembly GCF_030519285.1. Taxonomy (NCBI): domain Bacteria; kingdom Bacillati; phylum Actinomycetota; class Actinomycetes; order Mycobacteriales; family Mycobacteriaceae; genus Mycobacterium; species Mycolicibacterium arseniciresistens. The sequence goes on along the minus strand of NZ_JAUMSQ010000184.1, from coordinate 16,062 downwards.
CGCGCCCGAGGTTCAACAGGCGCGGATGCGCGCAGTCGGTGGCGATGTCGTAGATCGAGATGTAGCCCAGACCCATCACGAAGGGCACCCCGGTGCCGGCCAGTAGGCCCCGAGCTTCGCTGACCTTCAGCGACTCCCAGGTGCCGTTCACCATCGCCGGCTCGCTGAGCATTGCCGTGGGCCGCGGATTCGCCGGATCCGAGACGTCGAGCACCTGCACGCCCTGGGTGCGAGGGAACGTCGACCCGATGTAGACGCAGTTCTTGTACGACGCGCTGATCCATCCGGCGCCCGGCCCCTGGAACTGGCCGAGCAGGTCGATGTTGCAGTTATATCCCTCGGTGCTGCGGCGGGAGTCGCGGTCGGCGAGCGGCACCTCGCCCTGCAGGCCGGTCTCGGTGCGGTCCCCGGGACGGCAGGTGGCCGCGGGCACCGCCGTCGGCCAGATGTCCTTCGACTCGTCGAAGCCCGGGGGTAGCGTCGCCCAGGCGTTCGTCCCGCCGGCCCCGATGAGCATCATCAGCACCGTCATGACCACGAGGACCCGCTCGAGCGCCCGCCCGCCGATCCGGCGGCCCTCCTCCGCCGGAACACATCTCCCCATGACCGGAACGTAACATTCTCTAATTTATTAGAGAACGCAATGCGAAGAATGGATATCTGTCGCAAGTGACAATTGCCGTCCGCCGCAGCGACTCGCAGGTCGGCCGGGACCGCCCTGCAATAGACTCGAAACATCGCAGCACGCAGGAAATACGACGCACCGCAGCGCCGGCGGGACCTCGCCGACGCGGGTATCGCCCTCCTGGGCACCGGCGGCTCGCGCGGTCTGAGCCATCCGCGCGTGGACCGGCATGCCGGCGTCCCGGCGGGCACCACGTCGTTCTATTTCCGCACCCGCAAGGCTCTGCTGCTGGCAATCGGTAACCGCATCACCGAGTTGGATGTCGCCGACCTGTCGCTGATGGCGGAGTTGGGTCATGACGAGGCCGGCGGCTACTCGGGCACCCTCGGGCTGGCCCAGCTGGTGATGCTGTCGGGCACCGAGCCGTATCTGACGCGGACGCGGGCACGATTCGAGATCGTCCTCAGTGCCCGCCAGGATCCCGAACTCGACGAGACGTTCCGCAGCTACGGCATACGCTTCTATGCCCTGGCTCGCGATGTGATCGCGCAGTGGTACGACGATCCCGACGTGCCGGACAGCGTGATCGAGGAGCGGGCCGTCACCGTCCTGACGTTCATCAGCGGTGTGATGACCAGTTTCGTCAACGGCTATTCCGTCGTTTCCGACGCCGCCCATCTCGACCGGCTGATCCGCCAGATCCTGCGGAGCAGCGACCTGGCGTGACGATTAGGACAGGAACCGACTGACGTACGGCGCGAACCGCTCTCGCAACTCCTCCTCGTCGATGCCGAAGTCCTGCCACGACGTCGAGACCCGGCCGAGCCGGCCCCGCTGGTGCCCGTCGAGGTAGCCGGCCATGGCCGCGCGCGCCTCGTCGGTAAGCGGTTCTCCGGCCAGCGCGTACACCGCATCGGCCACACGCATCTCGTCGGCCATGAAGTCGTCGAACCGGACGTCGATCGAGCGGTCCGGTCCGAGCAGGTCGCGGTCCCGGATCAGTGCGGCGAGCATCTGTTCCAGCCTCTCGACCCACATCGCCGCCGTGTCGTGCACCGGGACCGGGTCGCGGTGCATCCGTGCCGAATAGGCGATCATCGCGATCATCGACAGTGCCACCGGCACCGGATCGCGGTGCGTGCACACCACCACCGCGCCGGGGAAGATCCGGTCCAGCACCGGTAGCTGCTCGAGATGCTGCGGCGATTTGAGCAGCCAGCGCCTGCCGCCGCGCAGGAACTGCATCGCCTTCAACTGCGTTGCGAGATAACGGTAGTGCGGGTCCTGATCGTGACGCTGATAGTGGTCGCGCCAGCGCGGCACGTCGGCCATCGTCTCGAACAGCATCGTCGAGAAGTCGTTGGCCAGCAGCTGGATCTCCTCGTGCACGTGGTCGGTGGTCATCTCGTGCATCAGCCGGAAGTGCGGCATCACGACGTCCATCACGGTCACGGCGGCGTCCATCCGCAGCCGGCGGGGATCGGGTTCGACGCCCTGCTCACCCGGCATCGGGAACGGCTCGACACTCTCCCAGTACGGCATCGTGCGGAAGGTGGTCGGCGCCGCCAGCAGATTGTGCAGATGGGTGGTGCCGGTTCGCGGGAGGCCGGCGATCACCACCGGCGGCAGCAGTTCGATGTCGTGGATCTCGGGATGGCGGGTCAGCAGGTCGTTGAGCAGCAGCCGGTTCTTCAGCAGCTGCACGAGCATGACGTGGAAGTTGACCACCCCGGGATCGTGTAATCCGGAAATCTCCTGCAGCGCAGCGAGATAGATATCAAGACGGTCCCGGTAGTCGTCGGCGCCGAAGTCGTGCAGCCCGGTCTCGGCACTGGCCTTGGCGTGCAGTGCGGCCGCGTCCAGCGGGCAGTCCGCCGCCATCATCGCCATCATGTCGCGGATCTGCTGCGCGTCGGCGCTGAACCGGGGGTGGGCGAGGTCGTCGAGCTGGACGACTGCGCCTGTGGTGTCGGTCACAGCGAGATATGTTACTCTGAGTTACGTAATGACGACAGACCTGGGTCGCCCCCGGAATCCCCGCATCGACACCGCCGTCCTCGAGGCGACCGTCGACCTGCTCGGCCGTACCGGCTACGCGGCGCTGTCGGTCGACGCGATCGCACGCCGGGCGGGCACCAGCAAGCCGGCCATCTACCGACGATGGCCGAGCAAGGCGCACCTGGTGCACGAAGCGGCCTTCCCGCTCGACGCCGCGGTGGAACTGCCCGCCACCGGGTCTCTGCCGGACGACGTCCGGGAAATGGTGCGCCGCACGGCCGCGGTGCTCACCACCCCGGCCGCACAGGCGGCACTGCCCGGCCTGATCGGCGAGATGGCCGCCGACCCCACGCTGCACACCGCGCTGCTCGAGCGGTTCGGCGACATCCTCGGCCGGGGGCTGTCCGAACGGCTGGCCGACGCCGCCGCCCGCGGCGAGGCCCGGCCCGACGTGGCCGCCGGCGACCTCACCGAAGCGATCGCCGGCATCACCCTGCTGGCCTTGCTGAGCCGGGGCGCCCTCCTGGACGCCGCCTGGGTCGAACGCACCGCCACCCTCATCACGAAAGGCATCAGCGCATGACCGGAACCACCCACGAGTCCACCGCCGCGTGGCGCGAACTGCTCGACACGCTGGGCAGCCTCGACCGCACCTTCCTCGAGGGCGACCGTGCGGTCACCGACGACCGCCACATCGCCGACGGCTACCGGATGCTCGCGACGACCCTCGGGGTGGCCTTCGACACCTACCTCTTCGCCGACCCCGCCCGGCCGCGCTGGCTCGAGGTGAACTCACCGTCGCGCCCCGACCGGCGGTGGGGCGGCGACAACACCGACGCCTACTACTTCATGTGCCCCGTCGACCCGCAGCGCCGCTACCGCATCAGCGGCAACCGCGGCGACAGCGTCTACTTCTCGGTGACCGCGTACAACGAACCCGCGCCGGGCGCATGGTCGGACCGCATCGTGGCGATCGTGCGCGACGACGACCTCGAGTTCACCCCCGACGGCGACTTCACCTTCGACTTCGGCCCGGCCCCCGACGCCGCGGTACTGATGACCCGCGACTACCAGGCCGATCCGCGCACCGGCCGACCGGTGCGCTGGGAGATCGAGGCGCTCGACGAGCCACCGCCGTTCCGGCACGGCGACGCCGAGACCGCATCGGCACTGCGCGCCTCGGCGGCCTGGCTGCGGACGATGTTCGCCATCCTGCCGCTGGCCGTCGGTGTTCGCACCGACGGCGCCCTCTCGCACGGTCACGAGATTGCCTCGGTGGCAAACGAATTCGCTGACCCTTACCAGGTTCCCGACGCCAACTTCGGCTGGTCGGCGCGCGACGCCTGCTATGCCTACGGAAGTTTCGTGCTCGAGGACGACGAGGCCCTCGTGATCACCCACCGCCCGCCGCCGTGCCGGTTCTGGAACCTCGTGGTTTGGAACCAGTTCATGGCCACCCCGGGAGTGGCCGACGCCCGGAGTTCGATCAACGGTCACACCGCGGTGCCCAGCGCAGACGGCTCGGTGACGATCGTCGTCTCACCCGGCAGCACAGCGCACCCGAACTCCGTCACCACGCTCGGCTATCCGCGCGGCAATCTGGCATTCCGGTGGTTCCTGGCCGACGAGGTGCCCGCCCGGCCGCAGGTGCGGTTGGTCAAGGCGGCGGACGCCCCGACAGAAATTTGAGTAGCACTACCTAGCCGGTCGCGGCATACCGTTTTCGCATGCCAGAACGCATGTTTCCCTCGCCCGCCGAGGTCGCCGCGAACACCCCGGCCACCCGCGACCGGGCCATCGACGTCATCCGCATCACCGCCCTCGTCGGCGTGGTCCTCGGCCACACCGTGATGGCCACCAGCACCATCCGCGACGACGTCTTCATCTGGAACAACCTGCTCACCGCCTCGCCGGTGCTCCAGGCGCTGACGTGGGTGTTCCAGATCATGCCGCTGTTCTTCTTCGCGGGGGTTGCGGCGTGCGTGGACTCGTGGAAAGCCGGGACGTCCTGGGGCAACTGGCTGCTGCGCCGCTGCACCCGGCTGTACCGCCCGGTGTTCTACTACCTGGCGTTCTGGGGCGTCGCCCTGGTGACGCTGCGCGTGGTGCTGCCCGAACACGTCTACGAACCGATCGCCGGGATCAGCATCCAACTGCTCTGGTTCCTCGGCGCCTACGTGCTCGTGCTGGCCGCCGTCCCGCTGCTCACCCACATCACCACCACGGCCAGGCTGGCGGCGGCGTTGATCGGCGCCTACGCGTTCGTCGCGGCGATCGACGTGCTTCGCATCAACCTGGAGCTGCCGAAGCTGGTGTCATACCTGAACATGGCGGCCTGGCTCATCCCCGGCATGCTCGGGGTGGCCTACCGGCGACGCCTGCTCGACGGCCGCACCGCACTGGGCGTCGGCGTGGCGATGCTCGGGGTGAACCTGGCGCTGCTGTGGTGGGGCCCCTACGAGCTGAGCCTGGTCGGCATCGAGACCCAGCAGCTGAAGAACATGACACCGCCCTCGCTGCTGCTGGCCGGACACGCGATCATGATGTGCGCGTTCGCGATCGCCGCAGCGCCCGCCATCAACCGGTGGGCGCAGCGGCCCCGGGTGTGGTGGCTGGCCGCGATCGGCAACTCGGGGGCGATGACGCTCTACCTGTGGCACATGCCGGCGCTGCTGGCCATGCATCTGGTGTTCGATCACCTCGGCATGCCCCGGTTCGACCCGGCCGCAGACGGTTTCGTCCTGCTGTCGGTGGTTCAGCTGGCGGTCATGGCGGGGCTGATCGGCCTGGCCTTCGTGACGCTGCGCCCGCTGGAGAACGATCCGCTTCCGTTGTGGGACGGCGGCCTCGTGTCGCGGCCGGGTCCCCGCAGCGCCGCGGTCGGCGCGATGCTCTGCGTGGCCGGCGCCGCCACCCTGGCCTCGGTCGGCTGGGGGCTCAAGGATCAGGGCCTGTGGTGCGTCGCGGTGATGCTGGTCGCGCTGGTGGGCGCCCGCGGGCTGGCCAATGACGCGGCCGTGAGCTTGCCGCGTGTCACCGAGCGTGCGGTCACGGCGATCTGACCGCCGGATCGTCGCACTGACCGCACACTCGACGAGTAGGTCAGCGGGTCTAACCGCTCTTGCGGCGGAACTCCCTACGGCTCTCCTGCGGGCCGTGCGCCCTTGGCTGCTTGCGGCCGCCGTCCTTGTGCGCTGCCCCGCCGCCCGCGTTCGCCTTCTTGCGTTCGAGTGCTTCGCGGAATTTCTGCCTGGTGTCGTCGTCCGGTGCGGCGGCTCCGGTCGCTTCGCCGTTGCTCTCGGTTACCGGTTCGTCAGCCATGAGCGCAGCGTAGCGTGCCCGCCCGGCGCCGTCGCGAGGTTTACCGCCGTCCCGGCGGCATGCCGTAGACATGCGAGATCGGCAGTGTCAGCAGCACCCGCCTGTCGTCTACCATCGCCCGCCGGTAGTCGTCCCAGTCGGGATGTTCCCCGGCGATGTTGCGGTACAAGGCAATCAGTGCCTCGACGGTGTCGTCCCGGGGGTCGGCGGCCGGTGCGGTCAGCGCCGCGGTGCCCTCGGCCACCGCATACGACCACCCGTCGTCGGAGCTGACGTGCAGCGAGGCTCGGGCGTCGCGGCGCAGATTGCGGGTCTTGGCCCGCGGTTCGGTGATCGAGACCGACACGACGAGCGCGCGCGGGTCGAAGTGGTAGCTGACGTTCGACAGCTGTGGCCGGCCGTCGCGCTTGATGGTGGCCAGCACGCCCAGCGAGTTGTTCGCGATCAGCGCCAACAGCTTGTCGTCGAACACCTGACGGACCATGGAGCGAGCCTACGTCTTTACCATCGATCGGATGACGGCGATCGACGGCAACACTCTCGAAGGCGTTTCGGCCACCACCCTGTGGACGTTGCACAACCGCGGATCCGAGGCCAAGAGGTCCGACGGCGTGATCCGCGATCCGTGGGCGGTGACGCTGTTGGACGCCATCGACTACGACTACCGCAAATTCGGCAAGCCCAACCAGTCGCACGGGCTGCGGGCCCGCGCGTTCGACGACGCGACCGCCGGCTATCTGCGCACCCACCCTGGCGCATCGGTGGTGGCGCTCGCCGAAGGCCTGCAGACCAGCTTCTGGCGCCTGGACCGCCTCGGCGTCGCCGACGAGGTGACGTGGTACTCGGTCGATCTGCCCCCGGTGATGACGCTGCGTGAACAGCTGCTGCCGCGCGACGACCGGATCGTCGAGCTGGCCCAGTCGGCGCTCGACCGCAGCTGGATGGACCGGGTCGACGCGTCGCGGGGAGTGTTCATCACCGCCGAGGGCCTGCTGATGTACCTCGAACCCGGCGACGTGCTCGACCTTCGCGATTGCGCGGCGCGCTTCCCGGGCGGACAGATGATGTTCGACTCGATCCCGCACTGGCTCAGCAGGCGCACGCTCAAGGGCCTGCGGCTGTCGGACCGCTACGTCACACCCCCGATGCCGTTCGCGCTCACCGCCGACGAGGGCGTCGCCCTGCCCGGACGCGTCCCCGGTGTGCGCGCGGCCCGCGACATCGCCATGCCGCGCGGTCGCGGACTCTTCAACGTGCTGTTCTGGCCGTTCCTGGACCGGCTTGGGTTCCACCGCCGCAACCGGCCCAGCATCACCCTGCTGGAGTTCGGCGGGTGAGCCGCTGCGTCACGCTGGACGAAGTGCTGCGGTGGGTACATTCGCGTAGGTGACAGGTACACCTCCCGCCAAGGTCGACGCCAGCGCACTGAAGGACGTCTCGGAGACCGCCCTGCTGACCCTGCAGGTGCGGGCACACGAGGCCAGGCGACCCGACTCCCTGATCGACGATCCGATGGCCGTCCGACTCGTCGACTCGATCGACTTCGACTTCGCCAAGTTCGGTTTCACCCGCCGCCAGGACATGGCGCTGCGCGCGAAGACCTTCGACACCTACACCCGCCGCTATCTCGTCGACCACCCGAAGGCGACGGTGGTGGCCCTCGCCGAGGGCTTTCAGACCAGCTTCCACCGCCTCGACGCCGCGGGTGTGGGCAACGAGTTCCGCTGGCTCACCGTCGATCTGCCGCCGATGATCGCGCTGCGCGAGAAGCTTCTCCCGCCGTCTGACCGGGTGCGGATGCTGGCCCAGTCGGCGCTGGACTATTCCTGGATGGACGCCGTGGACGACTCCGACGGCGTGTTCATCACGGCCGAGGGCCTGTTGATGTACCTGCCGCCGTCGGACGCGATGGGGCTGATCAACGCCTGCGCCACCCGGTTCCCCGGCGGCCAGATGATGTTCGACCTGCCGCCGCCGTGGTTCGCCGCGATCACCCGCCGGGGTATGCGGACGTCGCGGCGTTACAAGGTGCCGCCGATGCCGTTCAGCCTGACGGTGTCGCAGGCCGCGGAACTGGCCGACACCGTGCCGGGCGTGCGCGCGGTGCACGACGTGCCGATCCCGGAGGGCCGCGGGCGGCTGTTCAATGCGCTGGCCTGGACGGCGCAGCGACTGCCGGCGTTCGACTCGGTGCGCCCGGTGACCACGCTGCTCGAGTTCGGCTAGCGCTAGTCGAAGGCCGATTCGACGTAGCGCAGCGCCTCGGTCTTGTCGACGCCGAGCGCCCGCGCCGCCGCCACGAAGGTGTGCGCCGCGGTCGCCATCGCGGTGTCGGCGGGATCCACCCTCGCGACGAATGTGCCGAACCGGCCCCGGGTTTCGAGGATGCCCGCCGTTTCCAGTTCGCGGTAGGCGCGAGCCACGGTGTTGACGGCGAGGTTGAGTTGACCGGCGAGTTCCCGCACGGTGGGCAACCGGGTGCCCGGCGGCAGCCTGCCCTCACGGACACCGTCGATGATCTGCTGCCTGAGCTGGTCGAAGAGTGGCCGTGCTGCTTGCGCGTCGATCCGCACCCAATCCCCCAATTCGGCCACGTGCCCAGTATCGCTCACAGCCGCTACTTTGGTCATGTGCAGGTGACGGTGCTCAGCGGGGCAGGCATCTCGGCCGAGAGCGGCGTGCCGACGTTCCGCGACGTCGAGACGGGGCTGTGGGCCAAGGTCGACCCCTACGAGATCTCCAGTGCTCACGGCTGGGCGAATCAGCCCGAGAAGGTGTGGGCGTGGTACCTGTGGCGCCACCACATGATGGACGCGGTGGAACCGAACAACGGCCACCGCGCGGTCGCGGCGTGGCAGGACTACGCCGACGTGCACGTCGTCACCCAGAACGTGGACAACCTGCACGAGCGGGCGGGCAGCCGCAACGTCTACCACCTGCACGGCAGTCTGTTCGAGTTCCGTTGTGCGTCGTGCGGCGGGCAGTTCGAGGGCGTGCTGCCCGAGATGCCCGAACCGGTGGAGTCGGTGGACCCGCCGCAGTGCCCGTGCGGCGGGCTGATCCGCCCGAACGTGGTGTGGTTCGGCGAGGCGCTGCCCGAGGACGCATGGCAGCGGTCGGTGGCGGCGGTGACAGCCGCGGACGTGGTGATCGTGGTGGGCACGTCGTCGATCGTCTACCCGGCCGCCGGGCTGCCCGAGCTGGCGCTGGCCAACGGCACGGCGGTGGTGGAGGTCAACCCGGAGCGCACGCCGCTTTCCGACGCCGCGACCGTCAGCCTGCGCGAGTCGGCGGCCGGCGCGCTGCCCAACCTGTTGCAGCGGCTGCCGCAGCTGCTGGGTTAGGTCGTCGTGGGCGGCTGGGCGGGCCGCTGCTCGAAGTGGCGTCGCATGCCCGCGAGCATCTCCTCGTGGGCCTTCACCGCTTCGCGGTGCGCATAGCCGATCAACGGGCGCGGCGCGACGAGCCGCAACCGTTCGACGACTTCGGTGCCGCCGTCGACGGCCTCGAAGCTCACGACGTCACGGAGTCGCACACCGAGGTGCGCCTGCGAGTCGCCGATTACGTCGCCGTCGACGTCGACGTCCATTTGCACCGAGTACCACATGCGAATTGCCAGTGGTCCGATGGCGTTTCGCTCCTGCACGCGCCAACGCCCGGGAGCGACCTCGCGCACCGTCAGAATCAGCGGATGGACCGCCTTCAGGTTCTGCAGGTCCGTGTAGAAGCCTCGGATCGTCGCGGGATCGGTGGGCACGAACTCGGTCAGCGTCCACTCCGAGCTCGCGCGCCACCAGCTCACGGTCAGTCCCTGACCGCCCGGCCCAGTGCCACCTCAGCGACCGGCAGCGGCGCCCAGGACGGCAGCACCCACTCGCGCCGCGCGTCGTCGACGCGGAAGCCCGCCCGCGTGATCGTCGACTCGGTGTCGCGGTGGGTGTGGCAGTTGCCGAGCAGCCGCGGCCAGACCGTCGCGTCGGCGATCCGCTGCAGCCGCGCCCGCATCCCGGTGCCCGCGACGTGCTCCATGTAGCGCAGCTCGCCGCCCGGTCGCAGCAACGAATAAAGCTGTCGCACAACCGCGTCCGGATCATCGACCGAGCACAGCACCAGGGAGCACACGATTGCGTCGAACGGTTCGCGGGCGGCGAACTCCTCGACGGCGTCGCCGCTGACGGTGACCGGAACGGGTGCGTGCGCGGCCGCCTCGCGGGCCGTTTCGGCGAGCCGGTGCTCGGGTTCGAGCGCGACGACCTCGGCCACACCCGGCGGGTAGTGCGCGAAATTCGTGCCGGTGCCGGCGCCCACCTCGAGCACCCGTCCGGTCAACCCTGCCAGGTTCTCGGTGCGCAGGCGGCGGACGGTCTCCGGTTCGTGTCCGGACATCGCGGTCCACACCCGCGCGAAGAACGGATTGTCAACGAGGTCGCTCATCGGCCATCTCCTTCATCAGCGCGATCGTCTGCTGCGGTGGCGTCTCGACGTCGATGATCGTCGACATGATGTGCCCGCAACAGACCGCCCGCAGCACGCGGTCGGCGAACGCCTCGACATCGCCCCAGGGCAGGTAGGGCCGCGAGATCAGCATCGCCGCCACCCCGTGGGCGGCCGTCCATAGTTCCAGCGCCAGCATGGTGGGGTCGCCGGGCGGATAGATGCCCTCGGCGATCAGCGCCTCGATGGAGCCGCGCATGTGGACGAACGCCGAACTGTTCAGCGTCACGTCGACGTCGCTGCCCGGTCTGCCCTCCCCCATCGTCGCGATCCGGTACAACTCGGGAGTCTCGGTGGCGAACCGGACGTAGGCCAGACCCTGCGCGCGCAGCACGTCGATCGCGGACGGCTGACCGGCCGCCACCCGCTGCATCTCCTCGTCGAGCTTCTCGAAGTAGCGGGCACACACCGCGTCCAGCAACGCGTCCTTGTCGGCGAAGTGGAGATAGATCGACGGCGGGGTGACCCTGACGCGCTGCGCCACCGAGCGGATCGACACCGCCTTAGCGTGGCCGGTCTCCAGCAACAGATCGGTGGCGGCGTCGAGGATCTCCTCGCGTAGATGCTCGCCGGACCCGCGAGGGGCCCGGCGACGCTTCACTTCGGCCGGCCCGCTCACGTCATCCAGTGTCCGACACGGCGAGCCGCGACCGGTCATCGACCCCCGCGGGGCGCTCCGGGGCCGACTCGCTGATCCCGATGCGCTCGTGCAGCCGGGCCAGCGGCGCGGGCGCCCACCAGTTCCACCGGCCCAGCACGTGCATGAACGCCGGCACCAGCAGCATCCGGACCAGCGTCGCGTCGGCCAGCACCGCGAGGGTGAGGCCCACCCCGAACATCCGCATGAACGACACCTGCGCGGCGATCAGCGCGGCGAAGCTGATCGACATGATCAGTGCCGCGGCGGTGACGACGCGTCCGGTGCGGGCCAATCCGAGCGCGACTGCATCGTCGTTGTCCTCGGTCGTCCTACCGGGTGATCTCAGCCAGTACTCCCTGATCCTGGAGACGAGGAACACCTCGTAGTCCATCGAAAGGCCGAATGCGATGCAGAACATCAGCACCGGCATGTTGGCCACCAGGGTTCCCGTCGGGGTGGTGCCGAACGCGCCGAGGTGACCGTCCTGGAAGATCCAGACCAGCGCGCCGAACGCCGCGGACAGCGAAATGATGTTGAGCAGCAGTGCTTTCAGCGGTATCACCACGCTGCCGCTGAGCAGGAACAGCAGCACGAACGTCACCGCCGCGATCACGCCGAGCACCAGCGGCAACCGCGATGTGATCGACTCCGAGCTGTCGCGGTTGATCGCCGCGACACCGGTCAGCTGCACCGGCCGGTCGCCGGGTGGGGCCACCGCGTGCAGGTCGTCGAGTTGCGCGTCCGATGCCGCGGTGAACAGCGGCGCCTCGCTCGTCACGGTGAGATAGGCTGCCCCGTCCCGCATTCCGGTCGATGCCGCAGGCGGCCCGACCGCTGAACCGTCGACGAACGCGCCACCCGGCGCGGACACCGAGGCGACCTGGGGCACCCGTGACAGGGCGGCGGCATAGCGGTCGAACTCCTCGGGTGTGACGCCGGCGGCGTCGGGCAGCACCACCGTGACGTTGGCCGCCGAGTCGACTGCGAAGCCGTTGCGCAGCTCGTCACCGACCTGGCGCGCCGACGCGGACTCGGGCAGCACCCGGTCGTCGGGGAACCCCCACTTGATGCCGAGGAACGGCGCTCCGAGCAGGAGCAGCAGGGTGACGACGGCCAAACCGATGACGATCGAGCGGCGCATCACGAACCTCGTCGAGCGGTACCAGAAGGTCTGCTCGACCGGACGCGGGACGGGATCGGGCCGGCCCAGGATCCGCCGCATCCCGCGCCGCACGTCGAGGGCGTCGATGCGATCGCCGAGCAGCGCGATCGCCGCGGGCGCCACCACCAGTGCGGCCGTCGCGGCGAACACCACCACGGCGATCCCGGCGTAGGCGAACGACTTCAGGAAGTACATCGGGAACAGCACCATCGCGAGCATCGACAGCGCGACCGTCATCGCCGAGAAGAGCACGGTGCGGCCTGCCGTCACCATGGTGCGCACCAGCGCGCGGTCCCGGTCGGCGCCGTCGGCGAGTTCGTCGCGGTACCGGCTGATGATGAGCAGGGTGGAGTCGATGGCGATGGCCAGCCCCATGGCGATCGAGAGGTTGAGCGCGAAGATCGACACGTCGGTGAACAGGGTGACGGCCCGCAGCGCCGCCATCGTGCCCAGGATCGCGAATGCGCCGACGATGAGGGGCAGCGTGGCGGCGGCCATGCCGCCGAACACCCACAGCAGCACCAGGAAGCTCAGCGGGATCGCGATCGATTCCATCAGCAGCAGGTCTTTTTCGCTCTGCCCGTTGACCTGCACGTAGGTCATGGCCTCGCCGCCGGCCCGCACGGTGACGCCGTCGCGGTCGTGGACCACCTGCTCGACGAGCGCCTTGGCGTGTTTCTGGGCGCCGCTCTCGCCGCCGGTGATGCCGGCGACGATCAGGCCGGTGCGGCCGTCCTCGCTCACCAGCGCCGATGCCGCGGCGGGCGGCGCGGTCCACGCCGAGCTGACCTGACCGACGTTCGGCGAGGCTTCGAGCTCACGCACGATGTCGTCGCCGACGGCACGGGCGGCGGAATCTCGCGCGCCCGCCTCGGAGGTGACACTGATGACCAGATCCATGTCACCGCGGTCGAACTTGTCCACCAGCACCGCGGTCGCCCTGGCCGACTCGGAGGTCGGATCCTGGAATCCGCCGGCGGACAGGTTCTTGGCCACCGGGATGCCGAAGATCCCGGCCGCGACCATCACGAGTGCGGCGATGACCAGGATCCGGCGGGGCGCGGCGATCGCGAATTCGGCCATCCGTTGCAGCATCGTCGCGTCCTCCCGACCGATCCGTGGACTTACCGGCGCTAACTTAACAACGGTAACCCGAGGCGTCAACGCCTGCCCGCCGGATTGCCGCCGATGCCCCGTCGAACCACCCGGAACGGCACGCGATTGGCCCGATCGGGCAAACCAGGACCGTTCGGGGTGCCTACTTCACCCCTGCCTGCGATGATTCGCCCGTGACCACCTCAGTCGTCGGCCGCGCGAGTGACTCTCGCGTGGTCGCCGACTTCCTCGCCGCGGCGTCTGAGCAACCATCCGGCCTCGGCATCGAGGGTGAGGCGGGCATCGGCAAGACGACGCTGTGGCTGGGCGCGGAGGACCGGGCACGCGGCCTCGGTTTCCAGGTGTTGTCCGCGCGCGCCGTGCATGCCGAGTCCTCGCTGGCCTATGCGGCGCTGGCCGATCTCCTGCGCGACGTACCGGCCTCGGTCATCGACCGGCTGCCCGAGCCGCAGCGCATCGCGATCGACCGGGTCATGCTGCGCGGCACGGACACCGGGCCCGCCACCGACCAGCGTGCGGTGGCCGCCGCATTCGTCTCCGTTGTCGAGACGATGACGGCCGACGCGCCGGTGCTGGTGGCGATCGACGACGTGCCGTGGCTCGACGCATCGACCCGCGCGGTCGTCTCCTACGCCGCGCGCCGCGTCGCCGGGCCGGTCGGAATCCTCGTCACGGCACGCACCGAATCCGACGATCCAGACGCCCTGTCGTGGCTGCGGCTGAGCCGGCCCGACGCCATGCGACGGCATCGGGTCGGCCCGCTGAGCCTGGGCGGTCTGCACAATCTGCTCTTCGAGCGGCTCGACCGGACGTTTCCCCGCCCGACCCTGGTTCGCATCGCGGAGATCTCCCGCGGTAACCCGTTCTATGCACTCGAATTGGCGCGGGCGTTCGACGGGCCACCGCGGGCCGAGGCCGAGCTGCCCGCCGGCCTCGCGGAGCTGATGCGCAACCGGATCGGCAGGCTGGACCGCGACGCAGGCCGGGTGCTGCTCGCCGCCGCGTGCACCGCCCAGCCCACGGTCCAGCTACTCGCCGAGGCGACCGGCAACACCGTCGATCGGGTGCTCGAGGTGCTCGAGCACGTCGAGACGAACGGCATCATCGGCATCGAGGGCTCCCGGGTGCGGTTCGCCCATCCGCTGCTGGCGCACAGCGTCTACACCGACGCCAGCCGTCCGGACCGTCGCCGGATGCACCGCACGCTGGCCCAGATCGTCACCGAGCCCGAGCTCAAGGCGCGGCATCTGGCGCTGGCCGCGGTCAGCGAGGACCCGGCAACCCTGGAGGCGCTCGACGCCGCGGCCGAGGTGGCGCGGCGCCGGGGAGCGCCCGCGGCCGCAGCGGAACTGCTCGAGATGGCGTTCCGGCTCGGCGGCGACGACCCGGTCCGCAGGCTGCGCGCGGCCGAACACCACTTCGAGGCGGGCAGCACCGACCGCGCCGTCGAACACCTCGACCCCACGATCGAGCTGCTGCCCGGTGGACCGATCCTCGCCATGGCGCTGATCCTGCGAGCCGGCCTGCGCATCTACGACAACCGCTTCGCGCTCGCCGCCCAGCTCCTCGAGCGCGCGCTCGCCGCAGCCGGCGACATCCCGAAGCTGCGGCTGCGGACCCTGCTGCTGCTCTGCATGGCCCGGGGCATGGCAGGCGACTTCGACGCCTCCACCCGTGCCGCCGATGACGCCGTGCGCATCGCCGAGGAGATCGGCCGGCCGGCGCTGCTGAGTCAGGCGCTGGCCCTGCAGGTGCACGCCGGCCTGCAGTTCGGGCATCCCTTCGACGAGGCCGCCCTCCGTCGCGCCCTCGAGTTGGAAGACCCCGACTACAACGGCCCGATCCTGTTCCGCGCCCACGTCGTCAACGCGTTGTCGATGGCCCACGTCGGCCGGCTCGAAGAAGCCGCCGTGCTCATCGCCGAGGCCCGCCGCCGGTGCGACGAGCGCGGCGCGGAGAGCGATCTGATGGCCATCGCCGGCTGGAGCACGCTGATCAGCATCTGGCGCGGACGTTTCGAGGAGGCCGCGGGATATGCCGAGGAGGCCGTCGAGCGGGCCGAACAGCTCGGCGGCGACTCGGTGCTGGTGATCCCGCGAACCGTGCGGGCGGCCGCCTACTCCTATCTGGGTCGTTTCGAGGAGGCCCACGCCGACGCCAAGGCGGCCTACGAGTGCGCCGTCGAGTGCGAGGCGGAACGGATGACCGAGTGGCCGCTGATGACACTCGGCTTCATCGAGGTGTCACAGGGCAATTACGCCGAGGCGCTGACGGTCATGGCCCCGTTGATCGCGATGTTCGACCGGATTCCGGGCACCGAGATGATGTCGTCGATGCATGTTCCCGATGCCGTCGAGGCGATGGCCGCGCTGGGCCGCCTCGACGAGGCCGAACCGATGGTCAGGGAGATGGAGAGCAATGGCCGGGCCCACGACCGGCCGTGGATGCTCGCCGTCGGCGCCCGCTGCCGCGCCATGGTGCAGGCCGCGATGGGTGACGTGGAGGCCGCCGAGCAGACGGCCCGTCGTGCGCTGACCGAGCACGACCGGCTGCCGATGCCGTTCGAGCGGGCCCGCACCGAGCTGCTGCTGGGGCAGCTGCAGCGCCGACTGCGTCAGAAGGATCTCGCGGCGGGCACGCTGCGATCCGCCCTGCTGACTTTCGAATCGCTCGGCGCCCAGCTGTGGGCCGGCCGGGCCCGCGCCG